>JAJDBA010000238.1 GCA_029261675.1 Nitrospinaceae bacterium | reverse complement strand
CTACCTTGTAACGGCTGTTACTGAGGACAAACGCCACCGGTCTTTCATTCAGCTTGGAAGATGTGTAACACTCTACCTTAAACATGGGGGCATATTATGATTTTCAATCTGAATTGTAAACCCTTTTCTCCGGCTCACACGGGCCGTAAAAACGGTGGCAAATGCATCCCCTGTTTCACGGGTCACAACCTACATTAAGAAAAATTTATTGCTATAATCCAGCTTAATCGAATCCTGCAAAAAATCCTTTTAAAACATGCCCAAACCACAACTAAAAAACATTGAAGAGCATCTGCAGTTTTTGGTCGGTGAAAGAAATCCTTTCACGGAACCCGATCATCTTGAAAAAACCCGCCTTTATATTGCAAAACAATTCGAGAGTTTTAACCTTTCGGTAAATCAGGAAGCAGTTGATTTTGAAAATAGCCGATCCTTTAATATCATCGGGAAACTGGCAGACACTACATCATCGCAAAAACCTTTTGTGCTCGCCGCACATTACGACACCAAACCAGAAACACCAGGAGCCGATGACAATGCCAGTGCCGTAGCCGCCCTTCTGGAAATTGCACGCTGCCTTGAAAACCACACTTTCCATACTCCCCTTATTTTTACCGCTTTCACATTAGAGGAATATGGTTTTATAGGGTCTCGTCATTTCATTGAAAATGCAGTTACAAGAAACGAAACATTCAGCGGCATGATTTCGCTAGAGATGTTGGGCTATAAAAATAGCGCACCCCAATCGCAGACCTATCCACCTTATGTGGATACTGAAAAATATCCCGACACCGGTGATTTTATCGCAGTGGTCGGCAACGAACCCTCAGCGCAGTTAACACAAAGTCTCGCGGAAGGGATGAAACAGCATGTCCCTTCCCTTAAAGTAGAAACCCTTGTCGTGCCGGGAACAGGGGAAAAATTCAGCGAGGTGCGGTTGAGCGATCATGCTCCGTTTTGGGATGCAGGCATTCCAGCAGTGATGGTCACCGACACAGCATTTTTTCGTAATCCACACTATCACCAACCTTCTGACACCCTTAAAACATTGGATATGGAATTCATTCGGGAAAATGCAGAGGCGGTCGCTGAAACTTTAAAAACTTTGCTCCACAAAAAATAAGCGGCATGAAAAAAAATAATAAAGATCAAGCCGACATTGATGCAAACAAAGAAGTCCCCCCTGAAAAGACAAAAAAACGTTCGTCGGCATTATTCCGAGGAATAGTTTATTTTCTCTTTTTTATCTGTTTTTTGATCGTCGGTGCCGGGGTGGTTCTGGAATATTTTTTCCCCGCCGAAGAAGTGCGAGTACTGGCAGAAAAAGAAGGCACCAAACAGCTCAACCTTCCTCTATCCATCAAAAAAATAAAGTTCAGTCTGCTGAGCGGGGTACGCATTGATGGAGTAGTATTAGGGCCTGCAGCACAACCTATTGCAAGTGTGCAAGCTCTGGTTCTGGACTACGACCTTTCTCAGCTGTTGCAGGGGCAAATTGTAATCAACCAGATTCTTGTTGACCAACCCGAACTGAATGCCATTTCAAAAAAAGGTATGTGGAATTTTCAGCCGCTATTAAATTTAGCCGCCGAAAAAAATGCTCCACCCCCAACGACATCACCTGATTCTGGCGGCGGTCTACCGATACCCCTTGCCGGAATCGACCTGCAAGAACTGAATATCCGCAATGCTTCCGCAAAGCTCAATATGGATGGCAATCTTTTTGCCTCTCTCAAAGGGCTCAGTCTGGAAGCCAAAGGCAAGGCAAATCTGGATGCGATTGATCTGAACTTGCGGGTTCTCATGGAAGCGGGCCCAACTGCCAACATCATTTTCAAACAGCAAAACGAAAAGCTACATTTTCAATCTCACGCCAGTAGCGATTTAAAATTCTCTGCGAAAGATTTAAAAAACATAAACATTTCCGGGAACTTTGGCTTGCAACAAAATCAAATTCAACTCGGCGACGTTCTACCCTCCCCCAATCTAAAAGGAAGTCTGTCTGCCAAAGTTCAATTGCAACCAGAGCTAATAAACCTGTCTACGTTTTCTTTAACCTTGGACGATAAAAATGAAATCCGGTTTTCTACAAAAGTAAAAAACTTCTCAGCCCATCCCGAAGTAGAACTAAACATCAAAAAAGCTTCTTTCCAACTTGCCGACATTCTGAGATGGAGCGCTAAATGGATTCCGCCTCTTTCCGGGCACGGGACATTAAAAGCAGAAAACCTGAACATCATGGCCCAGCTTCCCGACTTCAAACCCGATACGGTGAGTTTAAAGGGCGGCCTGCTCATGACAGAAAATCTGACTCTCAAGTCAACAGACATTCATATTGAAAAAATGAATTCCTCATTACAAGTCAATGAGGTCGTTTTAAGAAATGGCAAGCCTGAAAAAGTGTCAGCAGACTTAAAAATGCAACTGGCGAAAGCTCAGGCGCGGGAAGCAAAAATCCAAAACTGGAAACAGACGTTAAAACTCACAGCAAGCGGCTCCAATCTTTCTCAGATAAAAATCGGCTTTAACACCGATATAGGGTCCGCACATTATGACCACCCTGCCTCAAAACAAATCCATCTACCCTTTCATACAGAAGGCTCTTTGAAAGGTGACTGGAAAAGAGGAGACATCGAGCTACAAAAAATGTCGTACCGTTCCGGCAATATGATCCAGGGAAGAGTTTCAGGAAAAGTGAAACAAAAAAAATCTTTTCAACTACAAAAAAATCTGACCCTCAATATCGCAGAGGCCTTAAAAATTCTTCCCAAAGAAATTTTAGAAAAAATTCCCGGAATGGAAGCATCCGGTCAGACACAGGTTGCCCTGTCCTTTTCAGGAAAACTCGACACGAATTTCCAGCCTACAAACATAACTGGCGATACCCAAGTCAGCCTGACAGATTTTTCCGCCAAACTAGATGAACCCGACATACAAGTTGACGACTTGAGCACCACCGTACAATTCCCGCTGATTTACGAGGCGAAATTAGGAGCGAAGATACCCACACTCGATATCAAGACCCACTTAAAAAAAATCTCCGCATTGAGCAATTGGAATCTCAACGATTTTTCGACTTCGTCGCATCTAACTTTAGATACTTTTTATAATTTGAAAACCGATTTCGGAACGTTGCCCGTAAAACTGGACTCGCAAATTAAATTTGGCAACTTGCAGTCCACACAGCCTGCACTTTCTTTTGCTGATTTCGATTTAGATACCCATCTAAAAGGAGATTTACGGTCAGACGATTTTCGAAATGGCCAGTTAGATGGAAAAGTTTCATTTAAAAATATAAAGGCCATCAAAAAACTACAGGTAAGCAAGGTCAACTCACTGTTTTCACTGCAAATGCACGATAAATCCTTATCACGCATTCGCCTGTCGCAAAAAACGAAAATAACCGACATAAATCAGCTTGATATCAGTCTGGATGAAATCACTCTCGAGTCCCTCACCCGAAAAAATCTGCAAGATGGAAACTTTGATCTAGATAAGTTTCATTTCAAAGCAACTGACCTGATTGAATTGCAACTGAAGGGCAGTGCAAAAAACTGGGGCGAGTCGTTTGAATTGGAGAACACGATCGACAACCTCAAACTTACATCCATTTGGGGCAAAATACCCACCGACCTGAAAGAAGGACTAGGACTGACAGAGTTGGGCGGCACTATGGGGCTATCAATAAAAGCCCGAGGCAAACTCCCCGCTTCTAAAGACAATTTAAAACCTGCGGAACGTTGGACAAGAATATTCCTCGACCCGGATAACCTGCCGCCGCTGGAAGTTACAACGCGATTTCAATTACAAAACGGAAAAGCGAATCACTCTGAAAAGGGTGTCCGGGCGAATGGGTTGAATGTTGACACTCGCATGAACATCAAAAACGGTTCGGTAGAACTTTCTGGAAACATGGCCGCGAAAATTCATGAAAGGGATTTTTTTGAAAAGCTGCCTCTGCATCCCGAATTCAAATTTAACTACCGCCTGAAAAACCTAAAAACCCTTATTCTGGCCAAGCATCAGTTGGATCTGAAAAATAGAGGGGTTCGTCATACTCTCGAAGGGAAAGTCGATGGGCTCAAATTTTTTCTAAAAGGTCCTTTTGATCCTGCAAGACTTTTGAAAAACCTTAATGTCGTCCTGAAAAATGAAAACAACCTGAACATCGCAGAGGCGACGAAAGATGAATTGTTTGGAGATATCAAAGCAACGGGGGCACTTTCGTCACGATTTGAAATTCATCAGTCTGCCGGAGAAAGTATAAATTTGGACGGCCAAATAGGATTCAACCAATTCGCCGCTGAAGTTCCAGCAGGTGTAAAGCTGAAAAATTTAACCGGAAACTTTCCGTTCAGCAAATCCCTTTCTCTCGATCCCAACATGCTTTCCAACAATTCCATTTCTCCTTCACAAAAAAGATTCTTCAAGCAATTGAGAGGGTTTTCCCGTTATAAAAATAATATTCAAGCAGACTCTCTGGAAGTAGCGGGACAAAAAATTTCGAATATCGGCATGGACATGGTGTTCAAGGACAATCGACTCGCCGCCGAGAAATTTATTTTCGATGTTTTGGGTGGGACCGTCGGAGGGCATTTGTCTTTTACACAAACTGAAAAAGGTCCCGCTGTGAAGTTTTCTACCGAGTTCGCTAAAATAGATTCATCACGGCTATTGCCAACCCGTAAAGAAGAAAATATCGATTCCCAAATAGATGGCAATATGGAAATAGCTGTAGAAACCGTAGCAGAAGTTTCTCTGGATAAATTGCGACTTAAAATCGCTATAACAAGGATCGGAACAAAGACTTTAGATCGCCTATTACTGTTCATTGACCCCGAAGAAAGCAAACCCGCCATTGTAGATACACGAGCAAAGCTCAAGCTCGCTACACCGCATCGCGTGCTGATCTCTCTCGATCATGGAAATTTGAATGTGGAAGTTTGGTTGAAAAGCGACCTGCTAGGAATTATCAAAGCACCGGAACTTAAAAGAATTCCTGTTGCAGGTCTAAAACAATTCGCAACGATTAACCAGCAACTAAAACCCCTTCAAGAAATATTGCAAATACTTAAAATTATAGCGGCTAAAGGAATTGCATTTGAAAACGAGGCTTTGGTTATGAAATATTAATTTGCAAAAAAAATCACCTTCGACTTCCCGCCAGTTTTTTCCTTCCAAAACCTCTTGAATTTTCGCCCCAAATTCTAACCAAAAATAGACTGACAAAAATTCCGCTTTTTTGTCAACAGAAGTCGTTGTATAAGCATTTCCGAGTACCACTTGAAAATCGCTAGAGCGAAATAAACTTACATGGAGTTATCCACATTAATGAGAAATTTTCTGTTTTTAATAATTTTTAGTTTTCTGCTTTTATCTTCAGCTCATGCCGATGATTTCACTAAACTGCTGATTCATGCAGATGGCACGGGTAATTCGTTTGTGGATTCTTCCACTCCTTCCCCGCATACGATAACGGCTAATGGCAACACGACACAGTCGGCTACTCAAAGCAGGTTTGGTGGTAAAAGTGCGAGTTTCGATGGAAATGGAGATGTTCTTACGATACCCAACTCTTCAGATTTCGATTACGGAAGTGGCGATTTCACCATTGATATGCGGGTTTATTTTAATACTTTAACCGGAACCGTTGACCCGGTTGGGCTTATGAGCCAAGGGTCGGTCGGTACCGATACCCTAATTTTAACTGCCAGCGAAAATGGATTGGTAGCATTTCAGCAGATTGTAAACAATTCCATAGGAGGAGCAGGGTTTTATGTAGCAAGTGTACCTGGAGAGTTTGTTGCAGGACAGTGGTATCACATTGCAGTGGTTAGAAATGGAAGTAATTTTCGCATTTACAAAAATGGTCAAAAAATTGCCGAGGCTACTGACAGCGATCCGCATATAGCGCGGTCAGGTAGCTTGTACATTGGAACTTTCAGCCCGGGGCAAACTTCAACATATGGACTATTGGATGGTTTTATTGATGAGTTTCGTGTCTCAAAAGGGGTTGCTCGGTGGACTTCAAACTTTATACCACCCGAGGTTCCCTATCCATTAGATGAAATTGATCCTGTCCTCTCGCTTGTGGGCAGTGCAACGGTTTATCATCCGGTGGGAACCACCTATGTCGATGCAGGTGCAACTGCAACGGATAATATTCAAGGAGATATTACATCCGACATTACTATTACCGGTCTTGGGTTCAGCACCAGTGTAGTAGGCGGACCTTTCACGGTGACCTATGATGTTCACGATTCTTCTGGTAATCAGGTGCAGGCCACACGCCTTGTAACTGTGGTTGACCTGACTGGTCCGCAAGGCCCGCAGGGAATACAGGGGATTCAAGGTATTGCAGGAACGAACGGTACCGATGGCGCGACCGGTGCTACCGGTCCACAAGGACCAATTGGTCTGACTGGCCCGGTAGGACCTCAGGGACCCGCAGGGAATGATGGTACTGTTGGGGCAACGGGCTCACAGGGCGATCCGGGTATCGCAGGAACAAATGGAATCGATGGACAAGACGGAGCCG
>JAJDBA010000237.1 GCA_029261675.1 Nitrospinaceae bacterium | reverse complement strand
CATTCTTTATAAATTTTGACGGACTTCTCATTCTTCCTCAACTGTTCGTGAAGAGCATGCAAAATAGCGTGTCCGGTACGGTCGGCTGAAAAACAGGCGCGGGGTTTGGAATGGCCTCCAAAACTACGTTGGGCTATCTTTCCCTCTGGAGTGCGACTGAATGTGCAACCCATATGTTCTAGTTCATAGATAATTCGGGGAGCGGCCTTGACGTACTCTTCAACGGCATCTTGATCATTGAGAAAATCACCGCCCTTGACGGTATCATACATATGCTCTTCCCAACTGTCTGGCTCGGAATTTCCAAGTGAGGCGGCTATTCCTCCCTGCGCGGCTCCTGAATGTGAACGGGAAGGATAAACTTTGGTCAACACAGCCACATCAAACTCTTTAGATGCTTCAAGAGCGCAACGCATACCAGCGAGACCGGCACCTATTATCACCACATCATGTTCAATCACAAAAACACCTCAATACAGGGGCTACTTATTAATTCTCATCTAATGATAAGGCAAACCTTGTCAAATTATCTCGGCTATATTCCGTATCGCCCTAGACATAAAAACCATTGAAAAAACAAAGAAAACCGCGTTGGATTTCGTTCGGGGAGGTTGTTAATCAGGGCACTTACCGGACATAAAATCGAGGGAGAATTTAAACATTTCCCCCCCTTGAAAGTCAAGCAAAATGAAATTGGGGTTGCAAAACCCCGGCAAGCCCATCATAATAACAAATGCAAACGAGAGCGAATAGTAAGCTATTGAAATTTATAGGCTCTAGACCCCCTCCGCCCGCTAGCTATGAAGTCAGGTAGCAATAATCCATTAGGCCGAGAAAACGTTTTCCCGTAGCGCAAAAATCTTTTAAATTACTCGCGGTCATTACTGCGATATGGAGTATTTTTTTGGAACTTCTTAATTTCGAATCTTTACCACTTCCCGAACCCCTTTTAAAGGGCATTCGAGACGCTGAATTCAAGACCTGCACCCCCATTCAAAGTAAATCGCTTCCCATTACCCTGGCGCGAAAAGATCTAGCAGGCCAGGCACAAACTGGCACCGGTAAAACTGCCGCTTTTTTGATCACTCTTTTTACTCGACTGCTGGAAAACAAACCCAATCCGGCGGAAAAAGGCAAAGAGGGACCGCGCGCGCTGGTTCTGGCTCCAACACGGGAGCTTGCACGACAAATTGAAAAAGATGCCCTGCTGCTCGGTAAACATTGTGGCTTTAAAATAGCGTGCATCATCGGCGGAGTCGATTACGAAAAACAACGCAACCAAATCAAAGACGGGGTAGATATTCTCATCGCCACTCCTGGAAGACTGATCGACTTTTACAAGCAACGATTCTTCAGCCTGAAACGAATTGAAGTTCTGGTCGTAGATGAAGCCGACCGTATGTTCGATATGGGTTTTATCGTCGACTTACGCTTCCTCTTCCGTAGTTGCTCCCCCTACAATAAACGACAAACAATGTTGTTTTCGGCAACGCTCAATTATCGGGTTATGGAATTATGCTATGAGCATATGAACAACCCCACTAAAGTGGTCATTGAGCCAGAAAAAGCGGTGGTTGATGAAATCAAGCAATCTCTATTTCACGTTGGGCAACACGAAAAATTCAATCTTTTGTTGGGACTGTTGAAACAGGAAGAAGGAAAAAAGGTTCTCATTTTTTGCAACACCAAGATAGAAGCGGAACAACTGGAGTGGAAGCTGAATCACAACGGTTACAACTCAGGCCAAATAAGCGGTGATCTTCACCAGAATGCCCGCATAAAAGTATTGGAAGATTTTCAGAAAGGCGATCTCTATATTCTCATCGCCACCGATGTCGCATCACGCGGATTGCATGTTGATGACATCACACATGTCATCAACTACGACCTTCCGCAAGACGCAGAAGATTATGTTCACCGGATCGGCCGCACAGCCCGAGCTGGAAAAAAAGGCACCGCCATCACTTTATGCTGTGAAGATTTTGCGCAACATCTGGAGCGTGTCGAAGTCTACTTAAAAAAGAAAATACCAGTTGCTTGGGCAGATGAAGAATTATATCTCACAGAAAAAGAAGGCACACCACCCGCAAGAAAACGTCGTCGCACATCACCACCCAAAGCAAAAACCAGTTCCAGCAATCGCCCTCGCAACGGAAAAGGACCTCAGCGAAGACGTCCCCCTTCTAGAGCACGTTCTACCTCCTAGTAAAGTCAAACCCCTTCAATCAGTTTTTGAAATTCTTTTTCATCGAGAACAGTTACTTCAAGTTTTTTTGCCTTCGCCAATTTCGAACCCGCATCTTTTCCCGCGACAATATAATCTGTTTTAGTTGAAACGGCTGAGGTGACTCTTCCTCCCAACGATTCAATTTTTTCCTTGGCCTCATCGCGGGTAAACAGAGAGAGCGTTCCCGTCAGTACAAATTGTTTCCCTGTCACCCCCCCCCTCTCTTTTCGTGCTTCCCCCAGACATTCCATCACAACACCAGAATTCGAGAGGTTTTCGATATCCTGTACATTGGTATTCTGATCTAGAAAGCTTTTCAAACTTTCAGCGATCACCGGGCCAATCTCCATTACCGATTCCATATCTTCGAAAGACGTTTCTTTTAATGCTGTAATCGATCGAAAAGTTTCCGCCAGAATAGAAGCGGCTCTTTGCCCTACATGCCGCACTCCCAAACCAAAGAGCAAGCGAGCTAATCCCGCGGACTTACTTTTCTCGATCGCATCGATCAAGTTTTTCGCCGATTTTTCAGCAAGACGTTCGAGGTCAGCAACCTCTTTTTGTTTTAAGGTATACAAATCTGAAAAATTTTTAACACGGCCCGACTCTACCAACTGGTCAATCACTGCCGGTCCCATGTGGTCAATATCCATAGCTTTGCGCGAGGCAAAGTGCTTGAGACGCTCCTTCAACTGCGCTGGGCAGGCGGCATTAACACATCGCCATGCGGCTTCGCCTTCGGACCGGAAAATTTTTGTCTGACATTCTGGACAGAGGGTTGGCATTTTGAATTCTGCATTGCGCTTGCCCTTGGGGTCGACCACACGAACGACTTTCGGGATGATCTCCCCCGCCTTTTCTATAACAACTCGATCTCCGACTCGGATATCTTTTTTTCTGATCTCATCTTCGTTGTGCAAAGTCGCACGGCTGACAGTAGACCCAGAAACAAAAACCGGTTCTAAATTTGCGACAGGAGTGATGGAACCCGTACGTCCTACTTGACAAACGATTTCAAGAACCTCCGTTTCTGCCTGTTCCGCTTCATATTTATAGGCCACCGCCCATCGTGGAAACTTAGAGGTAGACCCTATTTTTTTTCTGTAGGCCAAAGAGTTTAGCTGAATAACCAAACCATCCACTTCATAATCCAAATCGTTCTTTTTCGTTCGCCACTCTTCTATACTCGCCAGCGTTTCTTCAAAATTAGAACACCGTCGGTTATGTTCATTCACCGGGAATCGTAAGGACGCAAGTTTTCTCTGTAACTCGGAATGAGTTTCACAAATATTATTATCCCAAAAACCCACCGAATAAATAAAGACACCCAGTTTTCTCGAATCGGTAACCGCAGGATCAAGCACTCTTAAAGCTCCTGCCGCTGCGTTTCTTGGGTTTGCGAAAGGAGATTCCCCCGCCTCTTCACGAAGAATATTCAACCTTTGAAACTCTTTTCGTGGCATATAAACCTCACCCCGTACTTCAATTTTCTTAAATGGTTCAGCAGAAATTTCCAGAGGAATAGAACGGATGGTTTTCAGGTTTGCAGTAACGTCTTCTCCCTGCACGCCATCTCCACGCGTTGCTCCCCGCACCAACTTCCCATCTTCATAGGTAAGGGCAACAGCCAAGCCATCAAACTTCAATTCAACGACATATTCAATGGAAGTCTCCTCAACATCGGGTAGAGCCTTGACGACACGTTGGTGAAAGGCACGAACCTCATCCACATTGAAGGTATTATCGAGACTGAGCATAGGAACCGGATGCACCACCTTCCGAAATCGCTCATCCACTTTCCCACCAACACGCTGAGTTGGGGAATCGGCAGTCACACATTCAGGATATTTACTTTCTAGCTCTTTGAGACGATGGTATAGGGCGTCGTAGTCTCTGTCAGAAACTTCGGGGGAATCTTTTACGTAATACAGGTGATCGTGCCGGTGGATTTTGTTTCTCAATAATGCGACTTCTTTTTTTTCCGTCTCATTCATTTAGGGTTCCAGAGTTACATAATATCCCTGCCGGCCTCTTTGAACCAGTAGCATAATACGGCCTGGGTTATTCAGATCGGCGATGGCTTTATTGTAGTCCTCTTCGCTATCAATTCTATCTTGATTCACTTGCCGGATAACATCTCCCGCACTGATACCGATTCTATCGCCGGCACTTTTAGGGACCACATTCATCACCACCATCCCCTTGCTGGTTGCCAGTCGATTGCTTCTGGCGAAACGAGGATTGTTTTGCTGTACTTTAAGCCCTAGCCAGTCACGGGTAAACTCTGCAACATATTGCTTGGGGATTGAAATAACGTGAACAACATATTCAAGGCTTTTCCCATCTCGTAGAATTGAAAAGCGAACATTATCGTCCACAGTATAAGAGGCAATTCGCCCACGAAAATCGGATTTACTTGTCACCTCATGGCCTTCAATCGCCACGATGATATCACTTCGTTTCAAGCCCGCTGCTTTTGCCGGACTTTTTTCAGCGACACGAACTACCAGTACGCCTTTTTTTCTATCGAGTTTAAAATGGCGTGAAAGCTGTGGGTCCATCTCCTGTACAGAAACTCCAAGCCAACCCCGTCTCACTTTTCCGAAATGAATCAGCTCACCAACAATTCGTTTGGCATCGTCAATGGGGATGGCAAAACCAATGCCCTCTGCTTTCTGATAGATGGCTGTATTGATACCAATCAACGATCCATTGATATTTAAAAGAGGGCCACCACTGTTTCCCGGATTGATGGATGCATCTACCTGGATAAAATCGCTGTAGACCTTGTTTTTTCCGGCTCTAATATTTCTATTTAAGGCACTGATGATTCCCGTAGTCACGGTATGACGTAGGCCAAAAGGGTTTCCGATTGCAAGTACTTGTTCGCCAATCATCAAATCATCGGAACGCCCCATGGGCACAAAAGGTAGGAATTCTTCGGAATCTATTTTAATAATCGCCAGATCTGATTTAATATCTGCACCAATCACTCTTGCCTCAAACTCTCGTTTATCGCTCAAAGCCACACGGATTTGGGATGCCCGCGCTACCACATGCTCGTTGGTAAGAATATGCCCTTCTTTATCTATAAGAACACCTGACCCTAGGCTTTTCTTGTTGTTTTGATTTTTAGAATAAAAATCCTGAAAAAACTGATCAAAAAAATTGTTGCCAAAATTTCTGAATGGATTACGGAAGGGTTGACCGGTTTCGGAGGTGTAGATGTTGACTACTGCAGGACTGACTTTTTCTACAGCAATAACAAGAGGCGTTCTGCGGTTATTTAGCTCTCCCGCCAGACCAAAAGTCGCATCAAGCAATACGAAGCATAAAAAAAACCAAAGCCAATTATTGCGCACGTTAATTAAAATCAAAAATTGTAAAAAAAATAAGTAGGGGAGCCTAAACTTGGCTCCCCTACTATTATCAAACGAGGGATAACCGTTATTCAACTTTTACGGCTATATAAATCGTAGTGCCTCCCCTTTTAACAAGGAAAAGAACCGAAGCACCTTTGTTCACAGAACTCAGTAGACGCTGATAATCCTGCATGCTGTTTACCGGATTGCGATTCATCTCGCCTATAACATCACCTCTGCGAATCCCGGATTCTGCGGCAGAGCCACCAGGAGTCACATCGGAAACCAGCACACCTTCAGTGTCTTCCAGTTGCAGGCTTTGTGCAAGTTCCTTAGATATATCTTGAACCTGCATACCCAGAGGGTCTGCGGCTTTTGCAACCACTAGTGGCTGAGAATCTTTAAGAACTTCAATAGTAACTCTTAGAGTTTTTTTCGATCCTTCTCGAATAACTTCCACATCAACAACGGAGTTCGGGGTTGTTGCGGCAACTATTTTTGGTAGGTCTTCCATATCTTTAACATCTTCCCCATTAAATCGGACAATGACATCGCCGCGCTTGACTCCGCCCTTAAATGCGGGACCATCAGGGATAACATCACCCACCAAGGCTCCTTCGCTCTGATTCAAGCCAAACGATTTGGCAAGTTCAGGAGTGATTTTCTGAATCATAACTCCTAACCAACCACGAGTTACCGAACCTTTTTCTTTCAAATCCTTCAAGATTCCTTTGGCAATATTGATGGGGATAGCAAATCCGATACCGACATTTCCTCCGGTATTCCCTGAAATAATAGCAGTGTTTATTCCAATCACATCGCCTTCAATATTGATTAAAGGTCCACCGCTGTTTCCGGGATTGATCGATGCATCGGTCTGGATGAATTCATCATAGGGCCCTGCACCAATACTCCTACCCAAAGCACTTACCACACCTACTGTAACCGTGTGACTGAGACCAAATGGGTTTCCAATAGCCATGACCCATTCTCCCACTTCAAGGTTTTCAGAGCTCCCTAATCTCAAAAAAGGAAACTCTTTCGGGGTATTCTCATCACGGTTTATCTTTATTAGTGCAATATCGGTTTTTTCGTCTGAACCAATCAAGGTCGCGGTATATTCTTTTTCACTGCCCTTATTCTCGAGCAGAACAACGATTTCATCAGCACCTTCGACCACATGATAATTGGTGAGGATATGACCTTCTTTGTCAATCACGAACCCGGACCCCATACCCCCTTTTGGTTTTTGGTTAGGTCGCTCGCCAAAAAACTTGTCATAAAAATCACGGAAAGGATCAGGAGAACGCCCTTGGCCCGGCCCAGGTCTCGGGCTTCTACTT
>JAJDBA010000236.1 GCA_029261675.1 Nitrospinaceae bacterium | reverse complement strand
TTCATTGAGCAATTTATTTAGTGTACCCATCCAAAGAATACATTGAATGTCGTTATATTTTTTCTTTTCTTCCTCTGACAGTTGCCCCCTTCGTTCTTTAATCTTATAAATGTGTTTCCAGATATTAATATTGTCTCTAATGCTATCCTCATCGAAGCCAAAATGGTTTAAAAATCGGGAATCTATATGACCGTTATTGATCCCAAGCGTTATACCTATCAGTTGCTCCTTTTCATATTGGATTAATTCTACGCCTGAATTGTTCTTTGATACCAAATAGCTCTGACAAAAGGTATCTGGGTCTATATTATTAGTTTCCATCTCTATTTCTACAACGTTGAAGATCTTTTTTTCTCCTGTATCATATAACTCAGCCTTATTCTTGCAGGGGAGAAATGAAATCGATTCTATATCGGTTACTTTAATCCCACCATATTTAAGCTTACTTCGCTTTTTTAAACATAAGTCCATTGCGGGAGAGTCAATTTTGATTTTATCAACATCGACACCGTCTGTTTTATTGACGTTTAGTTTTGCGATATTTTTGAACTCATAATAAATTACCCCGAGTAAGTGTTCCCCGTACTGAATACGCGCTTCACTGTCCTTCTTGAGATAAAAAGTGGTCATGAATTGCTGGCGACCGACTATTTCAAATAGATCCAAATAATGAAACTCGTTTCCTTTCACATCTATATTTGGAATACCAAAATTTGAATAATTTATAATTTGATATTGGTTGATCATTGAATTATGAATTATTGGCAGAAAATTTTTTAATCACTGAACGTCAGTTTTAGGTCGTTTGCGAACCTATGCTCGCCTCCAAAACGTCCGCTTTCACACATCCTATACGTTATCATTTTATCAGAAATTAAGTTTTCCGAAAAAACAACTATTCGATTAGCACTGACTTTTCCCGGAAGGTTTGGTGAAGCCTTGGGAAGCTTGTCTTTAGGGAAGCTTTCGGCTAGAAGCAGATTTTTATAAGCAATAAAATTCATACCCCTCACCTGAACTGAGAAAATTAAAAATCCCAGACCTTTTTTCTTTACCTGTTAGATTATGAATCCACCGTCATCCTCATAAAGCAGGGGCGAAGTAATCCAAGAAGCCTGGAAAGACTTGCCTTGGTGAAAAACCATAGACTATCAAATTTGGACAAGGGGAGGTATTATGGAGAAGAGCTATTGACCGTTCATAGTTCGAGTTGATTGGATACCTATCGCCCACTGGATAATGAATTTATATCTCGAAGAAATGTACAGGAAGGAATATTGGACCATAAAAAATTTTTCAAATAATCCGCGATTTGGTTAACCTTATTTCCAAAAATAATTTTTGCTATACCTTGACTTTACTAATTTGGATTTTATTTAAATAAGGCTATGTACCTTTCCTAGGGCTTTCTGCCACTAAATCTACTGATTTTTTTACAAGTTGGCTTTCCCTTTACATCTTGTAGTCAGAGGTCGCCTTTTTGACTCCCACCCCACCCAATTGGCCCACTTATATGCAAAGGATATCCCGATGGATACAAATGAAGCTCTTCTAAGAGCAATATTAGCAACCGTGGCCAGACAAGCCTTCCCACCGGAAGAGCTTGCAAAGCTTATTTCACCCACCACAGGCGGGGAAAAGCAGCTTATGGCCTATAATCTTTGTGACGGCCAGACCCCGCAAATAGAAATAGGAAAAAAAGCTAAATTGGACAAAGGTAGTCTTAGCCGCTCCATTTCCCGCTGGATAGAGGTAGGTATCATTTTTCGAGTTGGGCGCGATCAAAACCCTATACATCTCTATCCTCTTTCCAAAGAATATTTAAAACGGAATCCAAAAAAGGTGAAATAAATGTCCGAAGAACTTTCCGAAAAACTTGATATTTTAATTAAACTCCAGGCGGCGGCGCTAACGTCCTCTATTGAATCGACCAAAGATAAAATTTTGTTTTTAAACAAGGCCGGACTTCGTCCCAAATTGATCGCAGAGATTGTCGGGGCCAGCCCAAATCACGTAAATGTCACGCTTTCCAAGGGGCGAAAGCCAAAGAAAAAGAAAGAAACAAAAGGAGATAGCAATGACTGACCACAATGCGAAAGCCCTAGTGGAAGAAATGCAGGCCGTTAAGAAACTGCTCATACTTCAATTGCTAGCTATGGGCTATAAGCAAAAGCAAATAGCTTCCGCACTGGGTATAAGTGACGCAACATTTAGCCGCATGCTTCCAAAAGGCTTCTCGAAGGATTTGCCAAAAAAGGGAGCAGGCGGTCTGCCGGGTTCCATGGAGGTGTAAATGACGAACGACCAAGCCGAACAAATACTGAAAGAACTTGAAATGCTTCGAAAGCTAAAAATCCTTGAGTTTTCTGATAAAGGTTATTCGCAAGCGCAATTAGCGCAAGTGTTAGGTGTTAGTCAGGCTTCAATCAGCCGGATGTTCCCAAAGGGAGACGGGAAGAAGAAGGATAAGGCCGATGGCTAGACCTACTCCTGTTCTAAGTGCGGCTGGCGATTATGAAGAAGCGATTGAGCGATATGTAAAACATCTCGGTAATAACCAAATCCGCCGTACTATATTTAATGAAATTTATGGCCGGACAAAAAAACCAAGATCAAAAAAGGAGATTATGGCCGCCGCAGGGATTGAAAATAAGGGAAATAACGCTCAACAAGTCCAAAATGCCTTAGAAAATCTTAATAAGCATCATCTTATTGAAAGACATGAGAATGATGGGTACACCAAAGACGGCTCTCATTTCGTCTATGGAAAGGCAGAGTTTATAAGGGCTAACAAAGATAAAATTATACGGTACGCGGACAATCCGCAGGCCGTTAAAGCCTTGCCGACAAAGCGCCGCCCTGCAATAAAGGGGGTGCTTGCTTTAAGGCAGGTCAAAAAACTAGCCTTAAGGAAACAAAAACACCTAAATGTGCTGTATCTTACAGCCAGCCCGGATTCCAAAAATCCTCTACGTGTAGATGCAGAAGTAAGAATGGTGCAGGGGGCAGTCCAGAGTTCAAAATATAGAGATAATATCACCTTGCAATATCGTCCTGCCGCCGATCTCAATTCCTTGACCAAGGGGTTGAATGACCATGGTCCTCAAATCGTTCATTTCTCCGGGCACGGTAATGAGGATGAAATTGCCACGGATACAGGACAATTAGGCCAGCAGACTGTTCAACCGCTTTCTTTCGACTTGTTGGTCAAAACATTGGCTGCGACCGATAACCCGCCAGATGTTATTGTCCTCAATTCCTGTAAAAGTTCAGCTGCAAAAAAATCCTTGCTGCTAATCGCCAAAGTTTTTATTGCCATGCGGGAATCTGTCTCTGATATTGCAGCGGCGAATTTCGCTCAAAATTTCTACGCAGCGATTGCGAGTGGGCAATCGGTAAAAGCGGCATTTGAGCAAGGCAAAGTGGCTGTCGAAGCGGCCTCAATAAGTGAGGCCGATACCCCAGAGCTTCACTGCGCGCCCGGAGTAAACCCGGCGACGATGATCCTTACATAATTCCGTTAGATACTTGGTTAAACACCTGCGAACTACTCGCTACTACAAATAACGCTTTTTGAAATTTGGGCATCCTGGAATTTCTTTGAATATCAATAAATTGCATGGAGCCAGAAAAACTCCCCTTCTCTTATATGCCTGCCGAACCAAACCAATGGAACATTGCCCGTTGTCAGCAATTTCCCTTCACCTGGGTGGGTGGTGGCGCCGCGGGCCGTCTACCTTGGACCAGCCCGGATACTCTAATGAAAACTTGAAAAGCCTATCTTGAAGGCAGGGTTAGGCCAGGAGCGGACGTTTGCAAGGTAGTGGGGAAATTTCGGAGCGAGGAAAGTCTTCTACTTATTCCGCTTATTGTATAATTTGAAACTATGGTCGAGCTGGTTTTGGGGATTCATTTTGTCATTGTTCTGTATCTCGTGCTGGGGTTCCCC
>JAJDBA010000235.1 GCA_029261675.1 Nitrospinaceae bacterium | reverse complement strand
GGTTCAGGCAGGCTCCCTAACCTGCGATGGGTGCCAACGGTTTTATCCGATCATCAATGGCATACCAAGATTGTTGGCAGACAGCCTTAGGACAACTGTTGAAAAAATGGGGCGCGGCGATCCAAAAAATGATACCCGTATCGACATATTTATGGATGAGATCAAGCCTGTTGGAAAAGACACTGAATTATTTGAAAAAATTCAAAAGGCAAACCAAAGCAATTATGGCTACGAGTGGAAAGCTTTTTCTCACAGCTATAATCAATGGGAATATGTGTACAAAAAAAGTTACGTCCATGAAGATGATTCTTTTTTTGATAAAAAACTGGGACTGGACGCAGGTTGCGGGATGGCGCGTTACACCATGGTGCCTGTAAAAAAAGGTGCGGAAATGATTGGCGTGGACTTGAGCAATGCGGTAGAACCCGCTTATCAGAAAAGTAAAAATATTCCGAACCTTCATATCATACAGGGTGATCTTTTCAAACTCCCCTTCAAGAAAGCCATGTTTGATTTCGCCCAATCTATCGGAGTCATTCATATTACCCCAGAACCAGAAGCCGCTTTGACTTCCATTAAAAAACATGTCGGGCCAAAAAATAAAATATTCTTAATGGTTTACAGATCATTTGAGGACGACAATCAATTCAAACATGTCCTTCTTAAAGTCGCTTCGCAAATGCGAAGGGTGACTTCCAGAATGCCTTCCGACCTATTGTATGCGTTTCTGTATCTTATGGTGCCCGTGGTGTTTTTTGGTTTTTATATTCCCAGTTTGATATTCTGGCACCTGCCAAATGGAAAAAAAATGTCAAACATGTTTCCTTATAGTTACGAACAGTATCGCGATCGTCGCCTGCGCGATATGCATATGAATTTATTTGATCGCTTCGGAAACCCTGTCGAGAGAAGATATAACACAAAAGACATGGAAGACTGGATGACCCGGGCTGATTTCGACAGTTTTCATCTGGAAAAAGATGAAGGATGGAATGTCGTAGCTATAAACCGGGAATAACTTGTGTGTGGTCTCATTGGCTCCCAAATCTGGGACAAACCGAGGTTCGAAGCTATCAGGGATAAAACCCAGGATGCTATGAATACCCTCAATCATCGTGGCCCGGATGCGATGGGATTGCAAAGTGACAAACAACATGGTCTAATTTTAGGCCATACCCGCCTTTCTATTTTTGACCTCTCGGAAACAGGTAGCCAACCTATGGTCAGTCAAACTGGCCAATCTAAACTTATCTATAACGGCGCAATTTATAATTACCTAGAATTAAAGAAAGACCTGATAGCAAAAGGAGCTATGTTCCGAGGAACCAGCGATACAGAGGTTTTACTTGAATGCCTCCTAGAATATGGAACCCCTTGCCTCGAAAAACTAAGAGGGATGTTTGCTTTTGCGTTTTGGGATGACCGAGAAAAAGTCCTTCTTTTAGCAAGAGACCGAGTCGGAAAAAAACCTCTCTATTACTGCCAAAATAAGGAAGGTTTTTTCTTTGCATCTGAAATAAATACCCTTGTAGCTTATATGCCATCCCAATCTCTTGATATCAACCCCACCGCATTAAACGATTTTCTAAGCTGGGGTTATATCGGCGGAGAAAATACTATTTATCAGGGAATAAAATGCCTACCACCAGGTTGTTTTCTAACTCTCGACTCCAAGAAACAAATCCAGATCAAACCTTATTGGAAACCTGATTGGCAACCTGACTCATCCATCAAAGCAAGCGACCTTTCACAAAGAACAGAGGAAATTCTTCAAGAGGCCGTAAAGATTCGATTACGCGCTGATGTTCCGGTCGGCGTTCTTCTCTCTGGAGGAATCGACAGTGGATTGATGACTGCCATGGCAGCAAAGGAATCTAGCAATCCCATCAGCACTTTTTGTGTTGGCCTGGAAAATGCTGACTTTGACGAAAGAACACCGGCTCGCGAAATTGCAAAACTTTACAAAACCGATCACCATGAAATCATACTAAAACCAGATGTGTCGGGACTTCTCGGGAAGATTTTATTTTCATACGGACAACCTTTTGCAGACCCTTCTGCCATCCCATCTTATTTTGCATCTGAGTTCGCATCGCAATCCGTTAAAGTTGTCTTGAACGGAGATGGCGGTGATGAATTATTCTGCGGATACAGAAGGCATATTGTTTCACATCTTCTTAAATATCTATCTGTGGGAATCGGAACTCTTTCAACTTCAGACATGGCAAAGTGTTTATTGAAATTCCTCCCGTTCCCGAAAAAACATAGAACCCGATTTGCGTTTGCTTACAGGTTGTTAAGGATTCTTGCGGCCAACGATAACCAACGTCACCTGATACTTTCTACCGATGGTTTTAATAATAAGGAAAAGAATTTCTTATATAAAGACCCGGGGCGTTTTTTGAACACGCGGGGATTTATGGAACACAAATTAGAATCGCTGGGTACTTTAAAAAATTTGGATTTACTTCTGGCTGCAGATTTTGAATCTGAACTACCTTATGACCTTCTGGTCAAGATGGATATTGCAACCATGTCACACGGCTTGGAAGCTAGATCCCCTTTTCTGGATTCAAAATTAGTTGCGCACGCGATGTCTACCCCTTCTGTCTATAAAACCAGTGGAATACAAACAAAGCCTCTTCTCAGAGACATTGCCAGCCGCCACCTTCCCTCCAGCATTTTGAACCTGCCCAAACGTGGTTTTGAGATACCCATAAAAACCTGGCTGACGGGCGAGTTAAGGGAACACTGTAATGATCTTATTTTGAATTCATCAGGAATCGTTGCAGAAATTTTTGAAAAGTCCAAAATTGAATCTTTACTCAAAAATGAGAAAACTAAAATCTCCAAGCACTCTCGCTGGGCTCAATTGGTCTGGACCCTCTTTGTTCTATCCGGATGGGATCAGAAGCGGCGAGAACTCATAAACAATAGAAAACTCTGACAAATATATAAATGAAAATTGCCCTGGTAGCCACAGATGATTTTTCTCTTCTGATTTACCGAAAGGGGTTAATACTTTCCCTTTTAAAGTTAGGGCACGAAGTATTTCTGATTTCGAAAACAGGTGAGTTTGTTCCGCAATTGGAAAAACTAGGAGCTCGCCATATACCAGTAAATCTAGAACGATTCATAAATCCTTTTAATGACATTGCTGTGATGATTAGGTTTTTTAAAATTTTCCGAAAGGAAGGTTTTGATATCGTGCACAACTTCACTATTAAGCCCAATAATTATTCTACTCTCATGGCTTATGCTGCAGGTTGTAAAAAAATATTTAACTCGGTAACCGGGCTTGGAATTTTAGTTTACGAACCATGGGAAAAGAGTTTTCTTTCCAAAACTTTTAAATTGGGACTTAAGCTTTTATATGCTTTATCCTCCCGCCTTTCAGACAAAACCTGGTTCCAAAATCCTGATGATAGGAATTATTTCATTGAAAATCACCTTATAAAACCTGAAAAATCTGTTTTGATTAAAAGCAGTGGTATAAACCTTGATGAATGGAAACTTCCTGACAAGGATAAGGTTGCTTCGCTAAAACAAGAAATGGGGTTTCACTCTAAAGATATCCTGATCGTAATGGTCACCCGTGCCCTTAGCAGCAAAGGCATTCATGAGTTTCTTTACACAATGGAACAATTAACCGGAAAATATCCAAACGCCAAATTCGTATTAGCTGGAGGTGCTGAAGAAAATTTGAGCCGAGGGATCCCCGCTTCACTACTTATAGAAAAAACAAAAAACTTCCCATTCTTCTGGTTAGGCCATAAAAAAAATATAATCGGTGTATTTGCGGTTGCAGATATCATTGTATTCCCTTCTTATTATCGAGAAGGAGTCCCAAGATGTCTACTCGAAGCTATGGCTTTAAAGAAACCGATTGTTACCACGGACCACTGTGGTTGTCGAGAAGCTGTAGAGGATGGCGTCAATGGTTTTCTTGTTCCTGTCCGCGACGGAAACGCGGTAGCCGAAAAAACGGAGCTTCTCATACAAAACCCGGAATTGAGATATAAAATGGGAAATGCAGGATTAGAGAAGGCACAGTTGGAATTCGAAGAAAAGTTAATCGTCGAATCTTTACTAAGTGACTTGTATCAATTTAACGATAAAACTCAATAATACTTTTTAATTTTTTTAGATTTTAAGGCCAAATGAAAACTACTGTTAATTATTTAAAAATCACCGAAGTCACCGATGACCTTGTCAGCAGAGAACAAGTCCAAAGATCATGTGATCGGTATTACTGGGCAAAACAATTTTGTGAGGGGAAAGTGGTGCTGGAAGTTGGTTGCGGAACTGGACAGGGTTTGGGCTACCTTTCCAAAGTGGCTCAGCGGTTTGTGGCAGGGGACTTCTCATTGGACATCTTGAAAGTAGCAAAGCGCCACTACGGTTCAAGGGTTGACCTATTCCAGTTCGACGCTCAACATTTGCCGTTCGCTAACAATTCAATGGATGTAATTATTTTATTCGAAGCTATTTACTATGTACCCAATGTCGATCTCTTTATCAAGGAGTGTCGCAGGGTGCTGAAACCCACTGGAAAGGTACTCATCGCTACGGCGAATAAGGACCTTTCGGATTTCAATCCAAGTCCACATACTTATCAGTATTTTGGTGTCCTTGAGTTATATGAAATCTTTGATCAAAATGGTTTCTCAACCCAATTTTTTGGCAATACCGTTGTTAGTAATCTATCCTTGATTCAGCGATTGTCACGCCCCTTAAAACAACTTGCAGTTAACTTAAACTTGATACCGAAAACAGCCGACGGGAAAAAGTGGCTGAAAAGAATTATTTTTGGGAAACTGATAAAAATGCCTGGAGAAATAAAAGAGGGCATGGGACTTTTCAACCACCCTACTCCATTGAGCCATCATATGGTTGATAAAGACCATAAAGTGATCTATTGTGCTGCAAAGTTATTAAAATAAATAAAACATCCAGCGAGAAAAAAAATGGCAAAGTCAAAAAAAATAAAATTAGCTGGCGGCCTTCGCTCTCCCGCCGAAAACAAAGTTGGAGCTAAAAACAAAGCCTGCTTTGATAAAAACCCGGCTTCATGGGAAACTAAAATGGAAAACTTCCCAAAATATGCACGGTTTCAAAATATCACGCGTTTTCTGGCTCTTTATGAAATTTATAAAAAAGTATTAAACGTAAAGGGGTCTATTGTTGAGTGTGGTGTCTATCATGGGTTTGGGGTTATGTCATACCTAAACTTTTCTACCATCCTTGACCATGTCAATCTTACAAGAAAAATTTACGGGTTCGATTCATTTGAAGGATTC
>JAJDBA010000234.1 GCA_029261675.1 Nitrospinaceae bacterium | reverse complement strand
TCCGCATGTTCAATGATCATCACGGTAGCATTGGGGATGTCAATGCCGACTTCGATCACCGTAGTGGCTACAAGAACTTGTATTTCATTTTTGAGAAATCGCGACATGATTTCCTGACGTTCTTCCTTTTTAAGTTTGCCGTGAATGAGACAGGCGTTTAAATGCGGGAATTGACTTTGAATGGACTCGAAAACAGTGGCGGCAGCTTTTAAGTCCATCACTTCAGATTCTTCAATGAGAGGGCATACAACGAAAGCTTGTCTTCCAAGTTTTAATTCAGCATCCATCAATGCATAAGCTTTGTCTTGATGTTTTTCGTAATAAACGCGTGTGGTGATGGGCTGTCTTCCTGGTGGGAATTCGTCAAGAAAAGATACATCCATATCCCCGTAAATCGTCAATGCTAAAGATCGCGGAATGGGAGTCGCTGTCATAATAAGCAGGTGCGGGTGGTCGCCCTTTTTGCCAATAGCCTCTCTTTGCAATACTCCAAAGCGGTGTTGCTCGTCTATCACTGCCAGTCCGAGTTGCTCAAACTGAATTTCTTTTTGTACTAAAGAATGGGTGCCGATGATGATACGAGTTTTGCCCAATTCAATATCCTGATAAACGACTTGTCGTTCCTTTCCTTTTAGTGTTCCTGTTACGAGGGCTATTTCAATTCCTAACTCTTCGCAATAAGGGCGGATGTTGAGATAGTGTTGCTCGGCAAGAATTTCAGTCGGCACCATCAATGCAGCCTGAGTTCCATTGTCTACTGCTGTCAGCAAGGCGGTGAGGGCGACGATGGTTTTTCCGCTTCCAACGTCTCCTTGTATGAGTCGGTTCATGGGCTTTTCATTTTCTAGGTCTTCCATGATTTCTGCCAGCACCCTTTTTTGTGCTGCTGTCAATTGAAATGGCAGAAGTTTTACGAAACGTTTGATCAGGCTACCGCGTGTTTTAAATGCAGTTCCTGTTTTAATTTCTGTGGCGTGTTTTTTCTTAAAGGCTAATCCGGTTTGAATGAGGAATAATTCTTCGAAGATCAATCTTTTTTGCGCCGGAGTTTTAAATGCGTCGAGATCTTTTGCTGTGAATCCCTCTGAAGGCGGAAAATGTGCTTGGTGAAAGGCTTCGGAGCGGGAAAGAAGTTTGTGTCGTCGTACAATATTTTCAGGAATAACTTCTTCTACTAACGGTAAGTATATATCGAGTACGTTATTGAGGATGCTGCGCATGGATTTTTGGTGCAGTCCTTCCGTTGTGTGGTAGACAGGAACTATTTTTCCGATTTCCAGAGAGATCGTTGGATCTCCTGCCACCCGTTCTGTATCGGGATGGACAAATTCCAGGCCACTTCTCTTATTGACCGTAGATTTCCCCGAGACGATGATTTTTTCGCCGGTTTTGAATTTTTCCAGCATATAGGTTTCGTTGAAACGGAACCATTTTGCGCGGGTGGTTCCTGTTTTATCCTGAAAAATAACTTCGAAGACCCTTTTGCGGCGGCCCATATAAATGACACCGGCATTGAGAACTTCAGCCATAAAGGTCGCAAACTCACCGGGCATAAGAGTAGAAATTTGTTTGAGCTGACTCCTGTCTTCATAGCGAACGGGCACGAAGTAAAGAAAGTCTTCTAACGTGGTCAATTGTAGCTTTTCCAGTAGAAGTGCTTTTTTGGGTCCGACCCCTTTGATAAACTGGATTGGATCATCCAGGGATGGTTTTTTCCATGCGGTAGAATTCATGGCCCAATAGTAGCCTTCTCGGAAGATGGGAGCAAGAGTTTGATTGTTGATTGACAGAGAAATTCTGTGGAAGTATGCTTAAAGAAAGGCGTTATACGCTAGTTACCTTTTAAAGGGTGTTTCAATTATGAGGGTGCAAGAGCTTACTGAAGAACTTTTGAAATATCTGCCTGATGCCGATATTGGCATTGTTCTAAAGGCTTATGAATATTCAGCGAAAGCCCATTTGGGACAAAGCCGAAGGTCGGGCGAAGCCTATATTTCACACCCTATTGAAGTGGCGCATAATCTCGTTAAGTTGAGAATGGATGAGACCACTCTGGCCGCAGGATTATTACACGATACCCTTGAGGATACGCTTTCCACCCCCGAAGAAATTCAAAATTTATTTGGAGATGAAATCTTTCAGTTAGTGGATGGAGTCACCAAGATCAGTAAAATGAATTTTTCCAGCCGTGAAGAAAATCAGGCAGAAAATTATCGCAAAATGATTTTTGCCATGGCAAAGGATATCCGCGTGGTTTTAATCAAACTTGCTGATCGAGCACATAATGTCCGGACATTGGAGTCGCTTTCAGAAGAAAGGCAAAGGCGTATTGCCAGAGAAACCATAGATATTTATGCGCCTATTGCCAACCGCCTTGGCATTGGCTGGTTGAATACGGAACTGGAAAATGGTTCTTTCCGTTATCTTTATCCTGAAGAATACCGAGCCATTGAAGAGAAAGTGGCGAGGGGGCAGGAGTATCGTGAAAAGTATGTTGAAAAATCGATTGCGCGATTGGAAAAGGAATTGAAAGCGGTGCAGATTAAGGGGCAGGTTGCTGGTCGACCCAAAAACTATTACAGCATTTATAAAAAAATGCTGGACCAGAATATTGGTTTTGAAGATGTTTATGATCTAGTGGGGTTAAGAGTGTTGACCGATTCGGTACAGAATTGTTATTCAGTTCTCGGCCTTGTGCATTCTCTCTGGAAACCTATCCCGGGAAAATTTAAAGATTATATAGCGATGCCTAAACCGAACCAGTATCAGTCATTGCATACTACGGTGATTGGACCTCGAGGCGAGAGGGTTGAAGTGCAGATACGCTCTGAAGACATGCATAAGATTTGCGAAGAGGGGATTGCCGCTCACTGGAGATACAAGGAGAGTGAACACTCGGATGAGAATAACAGCAACAATCAGTTGCAATGGGTCCGGCATCTACTTGAGAATCAGAAGGATTTGATGAATCCGAAAGAATTTCTAAGTGCGTTCAAAGTGAACCTTTTTCCTCATGAGGTTTTTGTTTTTACTCCAGGCGGTGAAGTTATAGCGCTGCCGTACGATGCGACGCCGGTAGATTTAGCGTTTCAGGTGCATACCGATGTGGGGTGTCATTATCGGTCGGCCAAGGTAAATGGTAAGTCGGTTCCACCACGTTATAAGTTGAGAAACGGGGATCAGGTTGAGATCATAACTTCTGATGATGTTTCCCCAAATCGGGATTGGTTGACTTTTGTGAAGACCTCTAAGGCGCGCAATCGTATCTCGAATTTTATAAATAATGAAGAAAGAGCGCACAGCCTAGAACTGGGTAAAGAATTACTTGAAAAGGAAATCCGCGATTATGGTTTTGACCCTTTTGAGGAATTGAATGAAGAGGTTCTGGCCGAAGCGGCTCATGCTTGCGGATTCAATTCGACCGAAAGTTTATTTGTGGGGATTGGAATCGGAAAGTTGTCAACCCATCATGTTCTTGAAAAACTTTTGCCGAAAGAAAAACTGGAAGGAAAAAAACAACGAGCTGAGTCTCTGGTCAAGCTAAAAGAAAATAAGCCAACGAATGTTATAAAGGTTCAATGCCTTAACGATAATATAATGATTCGAATTGGTAAATGTTGCCATCCCTTACCTGGAGAACCGATCATTGGCTATTTGACCCGAGGCAGAGGAGTAACGGTGCATCATATAGACTGCCCGAGTGTGAGCAAGGTCATCGATGATTCTGAAAGACTGGTCGGTGTGGAATGGGATACGGGAAGTAAAACCATTTACGAAGCCCATATTGCAATTGTGGCTGCCGATAATCCTGGGATTTTTGCAAGCATTGGTCACGCATTTGCTGAAGGTGGAATTAATCTCACACGTGCAAATGTTCAACAAGGGGCTCATAAAAGAGCCTACTTCGATCTCTCAATAGAGATTCATGATGTCGAGCACTTGAACCAAATGCTGGAAAAAATACGCCAGGTGGACGGAGTAATTTATCTGGAACGAATGAAAGAGTTCAACAAAAATTCGCCTGTAAAAAACAGATTGGAAGCAATGAGCCTGAAGCCAAATGGCGAGAACAAACTAACCGTGAATTAGTTTGCTTTTGTTACTTTTCCCGATTTAAGGCATCGGGTACAAATCTTCATGGTTTTAATGGATCCCTTCATTACAACACGTAGTTTTTTCAGGTTGGGTTTCCAGACCCTGCGGGTTTTGTTGTTCGCATGACTTACGTTGTTGCCAAATTGGGGTTTTTTATCACAAACTTCACATTGCTGGGACATCTAAAGCACTCCGAATAATATTGTCTTAAAGAAATGTAGATGCTAGCATAACCCTGTAAAAGGAGCAAGATTAATTGAGCAATCAAGTTATGGTAATACATAAAAACTCTACAATAAAAGAGATTCTGAGTGCCTACCCGGAAGCCAAGAAGTTTTTTAATGAGCGGGAAATGGCATGTAGTAGTTGTTTTGCTGTCAATTTTGATACTTTGGAAAAAGGTGCACTCATGCATGGCTTGGAGGCAAGCACGTTGGTTGACGAGCTCAACAACTTTCTGAAAACACTTCCCACGCCCATTGCATCCTTACAGCAGAAATAGCCTGCCTTGCGCAATATCTCAATTTAAAAGAATAGTTGGATTTTTGTTTCTGGATGGGTAGGGCGGCAGACCGCCCTTGGACTGAACCCATGGGGTTCAATTTTATGAAGGAGAGATAGAAGGTTTGGTCAGATCAAAGAATTAAGATTCTTGCAGCAGGTTTTTCAAGATACCTTCTGCAATATCTCTGCTATCAACATTATACCCTTTTTCAATTGCGGCTTTGACACGTGCCACTTCGCTTGCACGGACGTTCGGGGTTGTGTTGATTACTTCATTCGCTAATTGAACATCTCTTGCGCGTGAAGAAATTTTGATCTGTTCACCACCAGCGGTAGAGGCACCTTCGCTTTTTGAGGCAGGTGCTTTTTCGCCAACCTTAACTCGATCCTGAATGATTTTGCTTTTGATTCGAAAATCGTTGCCTGGGATTTCCATGATAACAGCCTTTTCTCGTAATTATTGTAAATTAGATGGATTCTAATAAGC
>JAJDBA010000233.1 GCA_029261675.1 Nitrospinaceae bacterium | reverse complement strand
TCCAAGTTAATGTTGGCCTCCATTCTGCCCAAGGATAACGCGACCGTGGGAATTCGTTTTTATTAGTCTTTAAACCAGGACGATAGCGATGAAGTAGTTGTTGAGTGTTTGGAAAAAGAGTTGCTATTAGCAGTAATAATGCTATCCACAAAATTACTATTTTAGGGTCAATATAAATCCCATTATAAGACAATTTGTTAAATAGGACTCCATGCTTTATGAGCCAAGGTTCTATTTCACCCAATCTTCCAGCTAATGAAGATGGCAGTGATAAACGACCGTTAATACCCATCATGGCTGTAAGGATATTGCTCGCACCCTCAATGCTAGAAGCGCGAAAGGGAACCCAGGCCACCACCACCGCAACCATGGTGATCATCCAGCTAGTCAGTTTGCCAACTCGCGAGGCTTTTTTTTCGAAGCCTAGTATTTTTCTTTTGGTATTTCTCCAAACATGATTAGTTACTAAAAATATGCCATGCAGCCCACCCCAAAAAACAAAAGTCCAACCCGCGCCATGCCACAGCCCTCCAAGTAACATAGTTGTTGCCAGATTTGCGAGATGTCGAACCTCTCCTTTTTTTTGTCCACCAAGAGGAATATAAAGATAGTCTCGAAAAAAGCGCGATAGGGTGAGGTGCCATCGTCTCCAGAAATCAATAATTGAAATTGCCTTGTAGGGTGAATTGAAATTCAATGGCAAGCGAACACCGAACATACGCGCAAGCCCAATTGCCATATCTGAATAGCCGGAAAAATCGAAATAAAGCTGGAAGCTGTAGGCCAGCGCTCCACCCCAAGCCTCAAAAAAGGTCAAGGCTACATTAAATTCGGCAATTTCAAACACAGGTGTAGCATAAATAGCAATCCCATCTGCTAATACGACCTTTTTGAATAAACCGATGGCGAAAATGGTAAACCCAACAGCAAGATGTTTTGCCTGCAAGCGATAGGTAATAGCCCGTGCAAACTGTGGAAGCATCTCCTTATGATGGACAATGGGACCAGCAATCAGTTGTGGAAAAAAAGTGACGAATAGACAGTAGTGGAGAAAGTTATGTTCTTTAACTTCACCGCGATAAACATCAACCAGATAAGCAATTTGCTGAAAGGTAAAGAAGGAGATCGCTAGTGGGAGAATGATCTGATTTAGTACTATTTCTGCGCCTGTAATTGCATTTATATTTTCAACAAGGAAGTTCGCGTATTTATAGTAGCCAAGCAATCCAAGATTAGAAGCAACACCAAAAAACAATATAGGTTTTTTTTGTGGATTATTTGGTGTATGTCCGAGTGATGTTCCAACTCCATAGTTGAATACGATGGAAAACAAAATTAATGCAAGATAAGCTGGATTCCACCACCCATAAAAAAATAAAGATGCTCCTACTAACCATGCAATAGCTGTCCGATAATGGCCTTCCTTACCAATTAAGTGAAAACCAAGCAAGGTAATGGGGAGAAAGAGAAAAATAAACTGGTAGGAATTAAATAACATGGAAGGTCAAGACAGCATACAATGGGTAGAAAATTGGCTCGTGGTAAGCACTATAGGTTTGATGACTATTTAAGAGTACATGGGAGTTTGAATGATTCTTCGGTTCGATGTGGCGGCTATGATTTTAGCATGAGGATTGTAACCTCTGTTAGCCCTATTCCAACCCAGAAGGCAATAAAGAATATACCTGGAAATTAGTATCAACAATCGTTTTGCCAACCAGAAAAGTGATTGTTTCTTGCTACTGGAGGTTTTTGGTCGGAGACTTAAAGTGGCTAAAAATGTCTTTTTGGGCAGGCTTAGGGTTTCTCTTTCTTAACGGGCTCTTGCCCATTGCCCCCCGCGCTAGCGGGTGATATGGTTGAAATAACGGGGTTTCAAGGTATACTGTTTGTATCAATAATAAATAAAAATTCAATAACTGTATGTCCCAACCCATAAAACTTTCTATACCCAGCCACCCAAAGTATCTGGGTTTGATACGTAAAGTTCTTCAGGAGCTTCTGAATTATCATGAAGTCCCTGATGAAACTGCAAGGCGTCTCATTCTTTGTGTGGATGAAGCCTGCTCGAATGTTATCAAGCACGGGTATGGAGGCCCCTGCGAGGAACCCATCGAGGCGACATTCCATATCGATGGCGATGATTTTAAAGTACAGATAAGAGATTACGGTAAGCAATGCGATAGCAGCGAGATCAAGCCGCGTTGCCTCGATCAGATAAAACCAGGCGGACTGGGAACCCATTTCATAAACGAGATCATGGATGATGTCAGCTATTGCACCGAACGCGCAAAGGGCACCTTGCTCACCATGGTAAAAAAATTAAAAAGCGAGCTAACATCAGCTCAGGAGAAGGATAAAGAATGAGTATTGAGTTGAAATTAGATCGTCCTTCGGAAAACACGGTGACGGTATCTGTTAACGGCGATATCGACATGAGTTCATCGACAAAGGTTCGCGATATTCTCGCTCCGTTATTTCAAGAAAATAATAAAGCGATCATTGTGGATTTATCTGGAGTCTCTTATATAGACAGTTCCGGCATTGCAACACTGGTCGAAGGTTTACAGTGGAGCCACAGCAGCCAAAACAAGTTTAGACTGGTTTCCCTGACACCGGGAGTCAAAGATGTGTTCGAGATAGCACGTCTGTTAACCGTTTTTGAAGTTTTCGACACAAAAGAACAAGCCCTTGCCCACTAGCGTGGGAGGCAATAGGTCAGAACGTTATTGAGCGAACGATAATCGTTGCGCTTCTGGATAGAGATTTGTGCGCCATCGCACGCCCCAAGGGAAAAAATGGTCAGGTCATTTTTTGGATTCATAGGTAGAAGAGGTTTCGAATTTGTAGATACTTCTGCAGATTTTTTTAGAGAAATAAGCGGACTGTATTATCTGACCCGATCAACATTATATTGCACATTTATAGAACCGTTACGAGGCAAGCCAATCAAATGGCGTCCGGTATGGACGCAAATGGAAGAGGTGGGTGTTAAATCTTCGACCATTGTGTTTCTGGTTTCGTTTTTGATCGGTGTTATCCTTGCATTCCAGTCCGCGCATCAATTGAGTCGGCTTGGAGCCTTGGAATTCGTTGGTGCGTTAGTCGGTGTTGCCATTCTCAGAGAACTAGGACCTTTGATGACAGCTCTGGTAATGGCAGGTCGTGTGGGAGCCGCCTTCACTGCTGAAATGGGGACCATGAAGGTTTCCGACGAAGTACTGGCTTTGGAAACTATGGCGCTGAATCCGGTCAAGTTTTTGATCACCCCACGTTTTCTGGCTCTCCTGATCATGCTGCCTTGCTTAACGATCATGGCAGACCTCATGGGAATATTGGGGGGATTCTTGATTGGAACAACCACGCTGGGTATTGATCCTGTGGTTTATATCAATAACTCCCTCGACGCAATGGTCGTGAAAGACGTTGTTACTGGATTGATAAAAAGCGTTGTGTTTGCTGTCATCATTGTGATGGTTGGCAGTTATATGGCTTTCATTATTGAAGGGGGAGCCGAAAAAGTAGGGCAAAACACACGTACTGCGGTTGTGGTTTCAATGATCCTGGTGATCATTGCAGATTTGATATTTACATCTTTATTTTTCTTTGTATTCTGATGATAGAAATCAATCACCTCAGGAAATCATTTGGCGAAGGCGACAAAAAAATTGTCGTGCTTGATGACTTCAACGCTAAGATGGAAAAAGGTCAGATCACTTCCATCATCGGCGGTAGCGGTAGCGGAAAAAGTACGGTACTGAAACATCTCATTGGGGCATACACGCCCGATTCAGGAGAAATCTGGATCGATGGCGAAGAAGTCAGCTTGCTAAAGGGGGAAGCCGCTAATAGCGTCAGAAAAAAATTCGGCATCATGTTTCAGAGTGGTGCTTTATTTAATTCCCTGACCGTGGAAGATAATGTTGCTCTTCCCATGCGGGAACATACGGAGCTTAACGAAAGCACCATTCAGATAATGGTGAAAATGAAATTAGAAATGGTTGGGCTAAGAGGCGCAGAACACCTTAAGCCAGCGCAACTCTCCGGAGGTATGGTCAAACGCATAGCTTTGGCGCGAGCCATCGCTCTAGACCCGAAAATCGTTTTCTATGATGAACCTTCGGCGGGGCTTGATCCTATCTCCATTGGTGTGATCGATAAATTAATCATCGACCTCAGCCGCAAGATGGGGATCACATCGGTTGTGGTCACCCATGAAATTCCCAGTGCCATGAGAATTTCAGATAAAATTATCATGTTGTTCAAAGGGAAGATCATTGCTTCTGGTTCTCCAGATGAGATTAGAAATAGTGATGATCCGAGAGTGCAACAATTTATAGAGGGAAGTCCGGATGGACCCATCCCGTTCAGTAAAAGCCAAACCGATTATGGAGAAGAACTCAAAGGAATGATTAAAGTCTAATTGATTCCCCGCAATAAAGCGAGTGATTGATAGAGCTTTTTATTTATTAGCCGTGAGAAGTCGCGGAAACCAAGGCCCACTTGTGGGATATAGATATGGGATACCGTTCATCAGAAGTTAAAGCCGGGTTATTTATTTTCGTCAGCATGGTCGGACTGATCGCTATGATCTTTATGATCGGAAATATTCAAGACTATTTCAAACCCCGTAAAATGCTTAGAGTTGTTTTCAATTTTACGGGTGGAATGGAAGTCGGCGCTCCAGTGCGATATGCCGGGCTAGATATTGGTTCTGTAAAAGATATCGAATTGCTGGGATCAAAACATGCCAAGGGTATGGACCGGGTAACTGTGATCGCCGAAATCAACCCCGCTATTATTATTAAAAAGGATTCCGTTGCCATGATTAAGACCGCTGGATTAATGGGCGGTCTCTATATTGATATCCGACCAGGTACACAAGGCTCTCCTGAATTAGCGCAAAAAGAAGATCTAATTGGGGAAGATTCTTTTGAGATTGCAAAAATTGGAGACATGGCTACCGAAGTTATTTTAGAAATTCGACGATTTACCAAACTTACAGAAGGTCTGGTTGCAGATGTTCGAACCACTTTGGAGGGCGTGCGTACATCCGTTGCACATATAGATTCCGCTGTTATGGAAAACCGGCCTGCAATCAAAGCAAATATGGATAACGCTCTGAAAGTTTCTGGAAAACTTTCCAGATTTATGGATAAAAACGGAGGCAAACTCGGTGCCACTTTCGAACACGTGGCTTCCATTTCAGAAAAAGCCGATAAACTATTAACTGAAAAAGACACCGAACTTCGTGAAATTATAAGCCAAATGCATAACATGTCCCGCGAAATGGAAATACTGATGGCGGACACCCGACCAGGCGTAACCAGCTTGATTAACAGTATGGAAGCAAATGCTCAGGAAATCACAGTCGATATAGACCGCACGGCAACCAGCGTTGCACAGACCCTGGATCAGGGAAATTCCATTATGGTCGAGAATCGCAGGAGTTTGTTGGAGCTTCTCAAAAATATGAACCAGACTTCACGCAACCTGAAATCGTTGACCGAAGATTTGAAGCGTAACCCATGGAAATTGGTCCGCAAATCCGATGAGGTTCCCGTTGCTCCTGATGAACGTGCCATTTCAGGGAACCCAGATACGCGGATGAAGCGTTTAGATAAAGTGTCAGGCAATTAACCATGCTAAATATCCGAAAAAATTCCACAAAGATTATTTTGTGTTGCCAGCTGGTTTTCTTTTTTGGTTGCGCCAACGTTCCTGCTCCAATCGACAGTCATTTCAATAGAGGTGTGGACCACTACGACAACAAAGAATTCGCTAAAGCCATCGAAGAATACAAACTCGCATTAAGAAAAAACCCTAAAGACACATTTGCTCTCTACAACCTAGCTGTGGTTTATCAGGATCAAGGCAAGAACGACCAAGCTGCAAAAATTTATCAAGATGTTTTGAAACAGACGGAAGATACTTTCAGTCGCATCAACCTGGCTTCCATCCAATATTCACAAGGGAAAAGAGAAGAAGCCTTTGTGCAATTAAAAACAGCGGCCAAAAAAAATCCTGACTCAGCACATGCCCTTAGCGTTTTAGGTGAACTCCAGGAAAAAGAAGATCTGCTCGACGAGGCTGAAAAAACTTATTTAAGCGCATTGAATACAGACAGCAGACATTCGGTCAGTCATTATCGATTGGGCCGGTTGCTTATTAAAGATAAAAGGTTTGAACAGGGAACAGAACATATTTTAAAAGCCATCGATATGGAACCCGAAAATCCTGCTTACCTGGAAGCACTGGGCAATGAGTTTGAAAGGTCGGGGAAACTTCTAGAAGCCGCCAATATGTTGGAACGAGTTTCCGTTCTGGAGCCGGATCGATTCGAAGTTCATATGCGCCTTGGAGATATCTATAAAAAGAAAAAAATGTATCAAGAGGCTCTCACGCGTTACTGGTCTGCCTTGGCCATTAAAGGCGATGAATCTTACATCCATCGAAGTGTGCTGGAAATTTATAAAACCCTTTCTGATCTCGAAATCGAAAAACTGAAAAAGCTGGAAGGGCAAAGCTCCTTCGCACAAACACATTAGACCTGTATGCGCCCACGTCTCCAGGTAATCTTCCTGGGAATTATCAGTCTTCTCCTCTATTTATTCCTAACCAAAATTTCAATCGAGTTCAATTGGGGGGAGGGTTATGCCGACCGCCCCATTCTCACCTATCTGGGAATTTATTTTTCGCTGTCTCTGCTCTTCTTCGCTGTCTGTTCTATCCTCTATAAACAATCCAATGACCGATTTATATTTTGGGCGATGATCGTCTTCGGACTGTTATTTCGGTTTTCTATTTTTCCGGCGCAGCAGATACAAGAAGACGATGTCTATCGCTATCTTTGGGATGGAAAAGTTTTTTCCCACAACATTAATCCCTTTCAGTACTCTCCCTCCGAAGTTCATGATTTTAAAGAATTGCGGATTCAAGACCCCGAAACTTATTACGAAATTTATAACGAAAGAAATGAGCATGAACTGGAGCAACTGGCGGAATTAAAATGGGAATCTCCAATATCTCTCAAATTCCTGGAAAGAGTAAATCATCCCAGCGTCCCGACCATTTATCCTCCTATGGCTCAGTATGTTTTTCGTGCGGTTCATTTTTTTCAACCCGATAGCATTCTTGCCATGCGGGTGGCTTTTCTAGTTTTTGATGTCCTAGCTTTGTTTTTCATCGTAGGGATTCTTGGTAAGCTTGGATTGAATAAAAATATGAGTGGGGTCTACTTCTGGTGTCCCCTGGTAATAAAAGAAATCTTTAACTCAACGCATCTGGATATCATTGGTATTTCATTTTTATGCGGTTCGATTTATTTTCTGGTTCATAACCGTCATACCTTGGCGACATTTTTTCTTGCGCTGGGTTTTCTGGGAAAGTTGTATCCGGCTATCCTGTTCCCGCTTTATATTCAGGCTTGTTTTCAACATTGCAAGGGGGCAGAGGGAAACCCGTGGCGGATTCCAATCTTAAATTCTCTGTTCTTTCTTGGGATCATAATATTAGGATATGTCCCTTTCATGGGGATCGGACTGCAAATGTTTGCTGGCCTCAAGGCTTATTCTCTTTATTGGCAGAGCAATGACAGCATTTTTGCTTGTCTGCTTTATCTATTCAAGAGCTTGCCGGGAGATTTGAGTAACATCACTTTCCTATCAAACTCACTGCCTGTTTTTTTGAGCAAACTAACTGTAGTTTGCATTTTGGTGGGGGTTTTAATTTGGCTATTATTAAAAAACACTTCACTGATTAAAGATCCGCAAAAATTTTTAAAACAGTTTTTTATATTGATGGCGCTGGTGTTTTTGCTCAGCCCTATTCAAAATCCCTGGTACCTGTGTTGGGTCGTGCCTTTCTTATGTCTGTTTCCCAATCGGTCGTGGATTCTTTTGACAGGCCTAGTTGGACTTTATTACCTAGACTTTTATTTCGATTATCAGGAAATTCAATCTTGGAGCCAATGGATTCCGTGGATTGAGTATTTGCCTTTTTATGTTTTATTATTTTTGGATTTCCGAAAAAAAAACAGGATGCTCAAAGCGGAAAAAAACAATGATAACCTATAATAAATTTCGCTTGTTAAGAAGGTTCGGAATGGTTATAGTCGAAAAGATTAATGCCCGCCGCAAACTGATGGAAATTCAATGGCAAACATAACCGTAGACGAAGTTAGAAGATTACTCATTACCAAAAGTATTGAACATTCTAATAATATGGATTTTTCCGGTCTGGATCTTTCGGGGCTCGATTTTAGCGGATTGACTCTTGCTTCGGCGAACTTCAGTGATACGAGGTTGATTAAAACTAAATTCGTTAAGACTTTTCTGTCCAAATGTAATTTTCAAGGGGCAAACTTGACGGAAGCAGATTTGACCACCGCGAATCTCAGGGAGGCAGATTTAACTCGGGCTACTCTTGAGAATACCACCTTGAGTAGAGCTAATTTGACGAAGGCTAATTTGGCTGGAGCGAGATGTATAAAGGCCAGTATGACATTCGCAAACTTAAATGGTTGCGACCTTACACGAGCAAACCTCACCTCTGCATCCCTTCATGGTGCAGATCTCACCAAAGCTAATTTGACATCCGCTACAACTCGCGATGCAAATTTCAAAAATGCAAAACTCATTGGCACCATTGGCTACAAACCTTAAACAAGCTCTAAAAAAGATTTAACTTTGGGTTGAATAGAATCATCGAACCGATTATCACGGTCGAGTAGAATTCCGTGAATCCCCATGTTTCGCGCGCCAACGATATCTGTTTTAACTTCATCGCCAATATGACAAGCCTCGTGAGATTTAACCCCGCTTAATCGCAAAGCTTCTTCGAATATCTTTTTATCCGGTTTGGCAGAACCCACCACTGCCGAAGGAAGAATGAATTTAAAATGATCGGCTAGTTTTAAATTCTCTAACGTAGAGGTCAGTCGAGAATCCCAATTCGAAATAACACCTAAAATAATTCCCCGCTCTTTTAATTTTTCAAAAATTCGAGACTCGATCACATCTTCGTGGATCTTCCAATTGGAGCCGTCGCGAAATACTTCAAAGATCAGTTTAAAATATTCATCGAATCGGTCGAGTCCGCCTAGCGGTTGAAAAACTTCAAACACCAAATCTTTCCAGAATTTTTCTTCCACCTCTGGGCCAGACTTGTTCCCCAAAGACTCGATGCCGCCCATTTTTTTCCATTGCGAACGAAACCCTTCATTGAGTTCATCCGGTGTACCAGAAAACCCAAAATCGCGCGCATGTGTGGCATAAACATCTCCCACCGAAGGATGAACACGAATCAAAGTTCCCCCGACATCAAAGAACACAGCTTTAAAAGAAGTAAGTGGCATAACGTTATTTCCTGAAGTAAATTTTTAACTATTTAATTTTATACCGCAATTTAAAAAGGGTATGGAAAAAAATATACTCTCAGACTTTTTTATAAGAGAGATGAAATAGTGAGCAGAACTATCTAGAAAATTAAGGGTGGTAGTATTGCAGCAAAAGAATAGACCTAATGGGTTGCGGGGCTACCCCTCAAACTTTTTGACAATTAAAACGGAATTGATGCCGAACATGCCGAAGGAGTTGTTCATGATGTAGTTTACGGAGGGGAGTTTTTCTGGGGTATTGGCAACGAGATGATTCACCGCGCATTCCGGGTCGAGGTCGTCTAGGTTGATAGTAGGGTGAACCATATTGTCTTCAAAGGATGGCAAGTTACCGGACAGTTCCAAGGTGCCTGCTGCGCCCATGGTGTGACCTATAAAACTTTTTGTGTTATTGACACGGGTTTTGCTGTCATTGCCGAACACATCGCGAATGGCTTTGGTTTCTTGAATGTCTCCCATTTGCGTTGCGGTTGCGTGAGCGTTGATGATATCGATGTCTCCAGGTTTGAGTCCAGCTCGGTCGAGGGCCAGGCGCATGCATTCGGTTTGCCTACCGGGATCGGGCAAAATAAAATCGATGGCATCGGAATTAGAGGCATGGCCTACAATTTCTCCATAAATTTTTGCGCCGCGTTTTTCGGCATCTTCCAGACGTTCGAGAGTGTAGACGCAACCGCCTTCGGAGCAAACAATCCCATTTCGGTTTTTATCGAACGGGCGACTGGCTTTTGTCGGGTCTTCGTGTTCTGCTAGTGCGCCTTCACTTTTGAAGCTGGCAAAAATTCCGAAGGTGTGGATGCTTTCTGAAACGCCTCCGGCTAATGCCAGATCGACTTCACCGAGTCTCAACATTTGCGCTCCTTGAATGACGCCCATATTCCCAGCGGCACAGGCCGCGCCAATGGTGTAGTGCGGACCGGTGATTTTCATATTCAAGGTAACTTCGCCCGCGGGATTATTGGACACGGTTCTAGGGTTATGATGATGCGACCAGAACTTTGTATCGTAATCGTATTTGCTGATATTGTAGACTTCGTTTTCGGTTTCTACATTTCCATGTTCTGTTGTTCCGAGATAAACACCCACTCTGGATCGGTCGATAGATTCCAAGTCTATGTTCGCATCGGCAAACGCTTCCCGTGAGCAGTAAATGGAAACCGAACCCACTCGGGTTCCGCGACGACGTTCCTTTTTTTTCTGATATTTGAGTTCGTCAAAATTACAGACTCCGGCAATTACTTTGCCCATGTAACGGGTTTCGTATTCCTGCACTCCCGATACCCCATTGAGCAGGTTGTGGCGAAACTCTTTCAGGTTGTTGCCATTGGGGGCTGTCAAACCGATACCCGTTATGACTATGCGTGAGTTAATCATTCTTAGTTGACCGTCTTGGTTAGCAGGGCAACTGCGTAGGCAGCAATGCCTTCTTCTTTGCCTGCGAACCCTAATTTTTCTGTTGTTGTGGCTTTTATATTTATTTGACTCATGTCTATTGCCATGGCTTGTGCAATATTCTTTTTCATATCGGTTAAAAACGGAGCCAGTTTTGGTTTTTGCGCAACGATGATGGTATCGATATTGGAAACTTCAAACCCTTTATCTCTGCACGTTGAGGTTACTTGCCCCAATAAAATAAGACTGGAGATACCTTTCCATTGTGGGTCGGTATCTGGGAAATGAGCACCAATATCGCCTGCGCCGACGGCTCCCAGAAGAGCATCGCATAACGCGTGTAACAGAACATCGGCATCGGAATGTCCATCGAGTCCAGTCGAATGCGGGATGTCAATACCGCCGAGTATCAGTTTTCTTCCTGCAACCAGGCGGTGGACATCGTAACCATTGCCAATACGAATTATAGGTGAGTTCATCTTAGAAAAATCTATTGAAAATTTCTATCCAGCAGCTTGAATATTATAGTATCGCAGACATTAGCCCCGACCTATTGCCTCTCACGCTAGTGAGTGACGGTGATTAGTTTTGTAGTTTCTTCGCGTGCCCATTGATCGGCGTTCAATACATCCTGCAAATCGTTTAAGGGAGATGGACGGTGGTTATGCATAACCATACGAATAATTTCTGCGATATCTTTATAAGGGATGAGTTCATCGAGGAATGCCTGCACTGCAACTTCATTTGCAGCATTGAGTATAGCAGGCATGGTTTGCCCCGTTTCCAGTGCATCAATTGCCAACTGCAAGCAGGGGAATCGTTCAAAGTCGGGCGCTTCAAAGGTCAGATCACCCATTGTTGCCAAGTCTAGCGATGGCAAATCACATTCGAATCGATCCGGATAGGTTAATGCGTAGGCAATCGGTACGCGCATATCAGGGAGACCTAACTGCGCCATGATGGAGGTATCAACAAACTCTATCATTGAGTGGATGATACTTTGTGCGTGCACAATGATTTCGACAGGAGTATCGAGACCAAACAACCACTTGGCTTCGATATATTCCAGTCCCTTATTCATCATGGTGGATGAATCGATTGTAATTTTCGCACCCATGTCCCAGTTTGGGTGTTTTAGCGCATCTTTTACAGTTATGGATTCCATTTGCTCGAGACTGTAGGTGCGAAAAGGTCCGCCGGATGCAGTCAGGATAATTTTTTTGATGCGCTCTTTCTTTTCGCCATTCAATGCCTGAAAAATAGCACTGTGTTCACTGTCGATTGGTATGATTTGTGAGTTTGTTTTCTCGGCTTCTTTGAGGACAAGTTCTCCAGCAATAACTAGAGTTTCTTTATTTGCTAAGGCAAGATTTTTCCCTGCTTTCAAGGCTTGCATTGCGGGTACGAGACCTGCACTTCCTACAACACCGGAAACAACTACGTCTACTTCTGGAAGGGTTGCGACTGCACCTTCCTCCACTGGGACGATTTCTACATCGAGATCAGCAACGCGTTCTTTTAGAGTTGCAACTTTTGTTGTATCGAATAAGGAGGCGATTTTGGGTTTGAATTTTCGTATTTGTTCGGCGAATAGATCGACGTTGCTTCCCGCCGACATAGCCAGAACCTGGAAACTTTCCGGATTGCGCTCAACCACATCCAGTGTGTTAACCCCAATCGAACCTGTAGAACCAAGAAGAGATATTTTTTTCATATATGTTTAGGCCGCTAGAAAAACCTGGTAGTAACAATAAAAAGCCGGGCCGACGAACAAAAGACTGTCTATGCGATCCAAAACCCCTCCGTGACCGGGAATCAGGGTACCGGAATCTTTGACCTGACAATTACGTTTTATCAGCGATTCTGCTAAATCGCCAAACTGACCGATAATACCGCAAATAAAAGCTACAATCAAACAATGGATTAGGGGGATCTCATTGAAGAACAGGCTACTTGCTAAAATGGCCGCTATTAAAGTCCCCACTACATTGGCAACGGCCCCTGCAATTGTTTTATTGGGGCTAACCACTTCAAGCAGTTTGCGTTCTCCTAATTTGCGACCGACATAAAAAGCCGCTGAATCTCCTGCCCAGACAAACAATAGGATAAATACGATCATTTGTCGGCCTCCTTCCAGATTGCTAATTAAAAGGAAGTAGCCGCCTAGTCCCGCCGTATAAAGAATACCAAGCAGCGTGTAGGAAATGGAGTCGAGTGCTACGCGCACATTTTTTTCTCTGAAACACCAGACGATGAACAATGTGAGAGGAATAATAAGGCCGAATATAAACAAAAATTGCGGGATAAAAAAACAGATGGCAAGGAGAAGAAAACTCAAAGCCAAACCCTCAAGAGGGAACCCGGTGATCCCGGAATTGGCAATCATCGAAAAATATTCGTGGGTGGCAATCAGAACTATGGATGCAATCAAGAAAAAAAATAATACGGGGTGGCCATATAAAATAACCCCAAGAACTATGGGGACTGCTATGACTCCGCTGATAACGCGTTCCAAAGTTTTCTCCTAAACGGATTTAAAATTTATTTTATTGAGAAATTAGAAGGGGTGGTCATTGAAATTTTC
>JAJDBA010000232.1 GCA_029261675.1 Nitrospinaceae bacterium | reverse complement strand
CCACCCAAGGTATCCTTGGAATGTTTGGTGATAATATTTATGACTCCATTTACCGCGTTCGCGCCCCAAAGGGTTCCCCCAGGGCCACGTATAACCTCAATACGCTCAATGTCTTCTAGAACGAGATTATGCTCATCCCAAAAAACTCCAGAAAAGTATGCTGTATATACGGAACGTCCATCAATCAAGACAAGTAATTTGTTGGCAAATCTCGAATTCGATCCGCGAGAGGTAACCGCCCATTTATTGGAATCGATTTGAGCCACTTGCATACCCGGTACCATGCGGAAGAGTTCTGGAATTGCTGTTGCATTAGATCGGCGTATATCTTCTTGCGTGATAACAAAAACAGCGGCTGCAGCATCAGATAACGATTCTTCTTTTTTAGAAACAGACTGAACTTTTATATTCATTAAAGTATCGAAGTCCATGCTTTCTAAATCTTCAATGCTGAGTTCAACTGGTTTTTCAACGGGGGCTGCTAATGCTGAGTTACTAAAACTAAGGGGAAGCCAAAACGAAAGGAAAGCAAGGGTAAAAAATCGGATTAGATTTCTCATTTAAGGCTCTATCTTTTCAGGGTCAGTATCGGAAGCTCTTCTTTCTTCATCAGGTTCAATATCGGAAACTCTTCTTTCTTCATCAGGAAGCGCTTCTTTAATTTTCCATATTTCAGGTAGAATTTTTTGAAACGATTTCATCAGGCCAGGATCAAAATTCTCCCCGGTAACTCGGTCCATTTCCGTCGCAGTTTCTTCAAACGACCATGCCTGCTTGTAAGGTCTGACCGAAGTCAATGCATCAAAGCAATCTGCAATAGAGACAATACGGGCGGGGAGAGGAATTTTGTCTCCACTCAATCCATTGGGATACCCAGAACCATCCCATTTTTCGTGATGGCAAAGAGCAATGGTTTTTGCAAGCTTGGTTAGCTTATGCCTACCTCGAGATAAAATTTGAGCACCAATTGAGGAGTGGGTTTGCATGACCTTCCATTCATCATGGTCCAGCTTTCCGGGTTTAAGAAGTATGTTGTCGGGAATACCAATTTTCCCAATATCATGCATTGGACTGGCATGTAGAATGAGTTCACATTCTTCTCTATCCAAACCGATTTCTTTGGCCAGTCTGGCTGAAATACGACTCATGCGCACGACATGCAACCCCGTTTCATTATCGCGAAACTCTGCTGCCCGTCCTAAGCGATAAATGGTTTCCATTCGTGTTTCATGAAGTTCTTTAGTTCGCTCACTAACAATTACTTCCAGGTTGTCCTTTTGCTGCTTTGTTTGATTAGTTAAGACTTTAATCTGCAGCATCTTTTTAATTCTAAGATTCACTTCAAGAAAATCGAACGGTTTGCTGAGAAAATCCTGTGCACCAGCATTCAAAGCTTCGATTTTTGTCGCTTGATCATTCTGGGCAGTGAGCACCATTACCGATAAATACGACCCCTGTTCAATTGCATTTAATTGTTCCATAACCTGAATTCCATTTAGATGCGGCATATTCAAGTCCAGCAATACCAAATCGGGTTCCATTTCTTTATAAATGGGTGCAGCTTCTCTCGGGTCCATCGTGCTGCGGATGTTCTCATACCCTGCATCCAACAATATAGACTCAAGCAAATTGACGTTATCATCCGAGTCATCTACGATCAGTATTTTCGAATTAAGGTATTCTTCTTCTGAAACCATCTCAGCATTCTCCGGTAGCCGTGATTATCTTTGCATTTTCATTGATTGAGAATTCGGTGTAACAATAACTTATTGGATTGAAAATTTCTATAACTCAGATTTATCGAAAATTTAGTGTCAAATAATTCAATTACTTGTACTTAGTTTAATCCATTAAAAACCTAAAGACCGCTATTGGATTTAAGCTACCCTATAAGTCTGTTTATACGTGTTTATTATTTAGTTATAAGAGCCATTATAAATCGACATTCCACTATTCTCAGAGTGCAACTCTATCGATCCATTTGTCAAATATGTTTCCTTGCAAACATGTATGAAGATAGTCGCTAATGGGAATGGGAAAAATTAAGTATTAACACAGTTTAGCAACTAGGCTCATAACCCAAAGATCGTCAGTTCAAACTTGGTCCTCGCTACCAAATAAAAAAGGATTTGAAGGTGACACGTGTCCAAACCCTTTTTCTTGCCAGTTTTATCTAAAATAGTAAATCAAAACACATAATGGGCACCCCAACTCCACAATATTGGAAGTCTGAATTTTCTCAACACACCATTTTCATTTCCCTTCCACAAAATTCAGAATTAAAAAAATCCTCATTTAAACAGATCAAAAAATTAGTTGCCTTAATAATTTAAGCCCTTATCCTAAATATTAGCTTCAAAAGCCACAATATGAAGATATTTTGGAAAATAAAATAAGACTAATATATTTCATCCCTTTATATATGAAAATCCATAATTGCTTCAGATTATATATTTCAATTTTTCACACTCTATGCTTTGCACTTTTATTCCTAATCACAGGACATATTGAGGCGGCAACAAATCAAGCCAAGTCAGCCCCCAATGACCTGATGGAATTGAGCCTGGAAGAGTTGATGACAATCACGGTTACCTCTGTTTCAAAAAAAGAGGAAAGTCTCTTTGAAGCCTCTTCCGCTGTATTTGTCATCACCCAAGAAGATATAAGGCGTAGTGGTGCCACTGTCATTCCCGAATTATTGCGGATGGTCCCTGGAATACAAGTAGCCCATGTTGACGGGAACAAATGGGCTATCACTTCCAGAGGTTTCAACGGACTCTTTTCTACCAAACTTTTAGTGCTCATTGATGGTCGAAGCGTCTACACATCTGTGTTTGCAGGTGTGTATTGGGATACTCAAGACACGATATTAGAAGATGTCGAACGCATTGAAGTAATTCGGGGTTCAGGAGGCACGCTCTGGGGTTCCAATGCCGTCAATGGTGTCATCAACATCATCACAAAAAACTCCGAGGATACTCAGGGAGCACTCCTTACTGCCGGAGGGGGGAACCAAGAAACCGGATTTGGCAGTCTGCGATATGGTGAAAAACTGGGTAAAAATGCCCATTATCGAGCGTATGCAAAATACAATAAGCGAAAAGAGTTCTCAGAAACTTCGGGAGCCAATGGAGGCGATGAGTGGAATGCAACACGTGGAGGATTTCGGATTGATTGGGATGCTTCTAAAAACAGTTCCTTCACATTTCAAGGTGACAGCTATTATGGAGAATCCAGCCAAAGAATCACAGCTCTGCTTGGTCCGGGAGCCTCCTTCCTAACAACCCAGGATGACAATACGATTGTAAGTGGCGGGAATTTTCTTACTCGATGGAAACGAAAACTAAACGAAACATCAGATTTTGAATTGCAATTATATTATGACCGTGCCAGTCGAGAGGAACTTTCCCTGGGACAAACGGTCGACACGTTTGACTTGGATTTCCAACATCGATTTGAAATAGGAGATCGACAGAAGGTGATTTGGGGAGCCGGGCAAAGGGTTATCTCTGATTTTTTTAAAAATTCATTCAGCACTTCTTTGACTCCAGCAACGGAAGTCAATTATATAACCAGTACATTTGTGCAAGATGAAATCACTCTAATAGAAAACCGCTTTAAAATCACCGTGGGAACAAAAGTTGAACTGAATTCTTATACCGATTTTGAATTTCAACCTAGCGCAAGATTTTTATGGACCCCCAATAAACATAACTCCATATGGGGAGCCGTATCTCGAGCAGTTCGAATACCTTCACGTACAGACCATGATTTTCGTCTTAACTTTGCGGCAACCCCTGGCCCTGTTGTACTGCAAACCAGAGGAAACCAATCATTCAAATCCGAAGAACTTCTGGCCTTCGAATTGGGTTACCGTGTTCAACCCAATGAAAAATTACTTTTTGATGTAACGGGGTTTGTAAACAAATACGACAATTTGTCTGCAACAGAAAGCGGAACGGCTTTTACAGCAACAGAACCCGCCCCCACTCACACCATCTCCCCTTCCCTTTTTGACAATAATATGGAAGGGGAAGCTTATGGTGTTGAACTGATAGCGGATTGGAAGGCACTTGATATTTGGCGTTTAAGTGCAGGGCTTACATGGTTCAAACTGCATTTACATCTAGACCCAACCAGTGCAAATACCACGGCAGAAAGAGCGGAAGGCGACAACCCAGAATACCAAGTTAATATTCGATCCTATTTGCAACTTCCACATCATTGGGAATTCGACACAGCGCTCTATTTTGTCGGCGATCTTGCTAATCAAAATATCAATGCATACGCCAGGGTCGACCTGCGATTGGGCTGGCAGGCCACAGAAAACCTGGAGTTCAGCCTGTCAGCACAAAACCTTTTTGACCCTGACCATCCTGAATTTGGAAATCAGGGAGGTGTCGCCTCTACAGAGGTTCCGAGAAGCGCATTTGGGAAAATGGTCTTAAAATTTTAAGTATTCCCCGCATGAAAAATAAAATTTCAATAATCCTTCTAGCGCTTACCACCTTTCTAACTCCCTGGCCTCTGCACGCCTCTTCTTCCGAAAATTTGGAATACAAGGTTAAATCCGCATTCGTATTCAGATTAATAAAATATGTCGAATGGAGAAGCCCCGCAACTGCCCCTATTACCATCGGGGTCATTGGCAGTGGATCTATTACACCTTATCTTCAAAAAATTGAAGGACAGCAAATTGACGGTCAACAAGTAAAGGTAATAACTGCATCGAATATAGAAGAATTGAAATTGGTTCGAGTGTTATTCATCAATAGCATGAACCATAAAAGAGTAAAAGAAATTCTAAAATATATTAAAGGAAAAAACACTCTCACAATAAGCGATATGGATGGATTTTGTGATCTGGGGGGGAATATAGGCTTGATCACAACCGATGGAAAAGTTCATCTACAGGTTAATTTAAAAACTTCTCGTGAAGCCGGATTGAGAGTCAGCTCAAAAATATTGAGATTTGCAGATCTTATTTTCGATTAATTTTAATTAGAGCAAAATAAAGTGGAACCATCTAAAAGCATTTCAATTCGACAAAAGTTAAGAAGGATCATAATGTTGATCACGGGTCTTTCATTAATACTGGCCTGCACAGCTTTTGTGATTTATGAATTGGCTTCATTTAAATCTACTCTCACACGTGAGATGGTGAGTCTTGCAAATATCATTGGTGCAAATAGCACGGCACCTTTAGAGTTTAATGATTCTGAAGCAGGAAATGAAACTTTAAAGGGGTTAGAAGCAGACAATAGAATTTTAAAAGCAGTAATTTATACCAATGATAACAAAATATTTTCTTCTTATGCTCGAACGAACAAGCTTAATCAAGAAATTCCCCATCGACATCCTCCCGAGGGAGATTCTGTCCAAGAAGGATTTTTGAATTTAGTTCAACCTATTTTTCTGGATAAAAGAAAAATTGGAGTCATATATTTACAGGTTGATTTAAAAGAAATGACAGCACGAATATGGAAGTATGGCGCCATCTTAACTTCTGTATTATTTCTTTCAATATTGGTTGCTTATCTAATGTCTTCAAGATTGGAGCAATGGGTATCTCAACCCATTTTAAATCTTATTGAGACGGTTGATAGAGTTTCCATCACAAAAGACTTCTCTCTCCGGGCCAAGAAAGAATCCGATGACGAAATTGGATTTTTAGTAGAACGGTTTAATGACATGTTGATTCAAATCGAAGAAAAAAACAGTGCGTTACAAACAGCACATGATGAACTAGAGGACCGTGTGGAAGAACGAACTATAGAGTTCAGACAAGCCAAAGAAGAAGCACAAAAATCTAACCACGCCAAGAGTGAATTTCTGGCCAACATGAGTCATGAGCTACGTACTCCAATGAACTCCATTTTAGGGTTTAGCCAACTTTTGCAAATGGACTCAGCAAACCCGTTAAAGGATTACCAACAAAAAAACCTGAATAGCATCGCATCTGCAGGAAGCCATCTTTTAGAACTTATCAATGAAGTTTTGGATCTTTCAAGAATAGAATCGGGCAATATGGGTATATCCATCGAAGCAGTCGACTTGTTACTTATTGTTGACAACGTACTTTCTATTACGCAACCCATGGCCTCCAAAAATGATATTACTCTTAAGTATGAGGAGATTCCAGCTAACAGCATTTTTTTAGAAGTAGATGCTCTCCGATTTAAACAGGTTGTCTTAAACTTGGTTTCAAATGCTATTAAATACAATAAACCCAATGGCTCTGTTTTCATATCATACAAACAGCTAGGAACGGGAAAATTGCAACTAGGAGTACAGGATACAGGTAATGGAATTCCAAAAGATAAAATCGAAAACATTTTCAAACCTTTTGACCGTTTAGGTTTGGAAGGGGGAAGCATTGAAGGGACGGGTATAGGTCTCACCATATCCAAAAAACTCATTGAAATGATGAATGGCACGATTGGTTTTACAAGCAATCCCGGAGAAGGCTCCTTCTTTTTTATAGAAGTCCCCATTTCCAATACCTCCCCGTCATCACCTGAACAGATCGAAAAGCTATCAAGTTCCAACGAAACATTTTCAAACCATGATAAAACTAAAAAAGTTCTTTATATTGATGATATTCCGATCAATCTAAATCTTGTGGAGAAGTATCTTTCCCATTTTTCTAATTTAGAATTCATACCCGCTTCTAACGCATTGGATGGGATTGAAATAGCCAAAACTCAACTTCCAGACTTAATTCTTATGGACATTCATATGCCAGATATGGATGGTCTAACGGCCTTTAAAAAATTAAAGTCAATTAAAGAGACCCAAGAGATTCCTATTATTGCCGTTACCGCTGATGCTATGGATAAAAATATTAAAAAGGCTTTGAATATGGGTTTTAAAGATTACATCACAAAGCCTATTGATTTGAAAAATTTTCTAATTTCTATCAACAAAGCAATAAACTAAATTATAAAAAAATAATTTAATCTGAAAACGCTACACTTAAATTTTTTCTAAAGGAAATAAAATGGTAACGGGAAAAGATTTTTGGGACTCGAAAATATTAATTGTGGATGACTTAAGTGAAAACGTTCGTCTGCTAGAATCCTTATTAAAAAGCGTAGGCTATCAAAATATTGAAACAACCACAGACCCAAGAGAGGTTCTAGGATTATACAAAAAATCAAAGCCCGATCTTGTGTTATTGGACTTGAACATGCCTCACTTAAATGGGTTTCAAGTAATGGAACAGCTTTTAGCAATTGAAAAGGATTCATACGTTTCCATAATGATTCTCACTGCTCAATCGGATCAGGCCTCACGAATTAAAGCGCTTGATTCAGGGGCGCAGGACTTTCTCAGCAAGCCTTTCGATCTCATTGAAGTAAAACTTCGAATTAAAAATATGTTGGAAATCAAATATTTAAATAAACAGGTTTTTCAAAACAATCAAAATTTAGAAAAGGCGGTTCATGAGAGAACCCTAGAGCTTCAAGAAAGATCCCTAGAGCTTGAAGAAACTAGGATGGAAACCATATATCGCTTAGGTCGGGCAGCAGAATTTCGCGATAATGATACTGGAATGCATGTTGTACGCATGAGTCGTTTTTCCGAAAAACTTGCTCAAGGATTTGGCTTGGATAAAAACGAATGCGATCTAATTCTGAATGCCAGTCCCATGCATGATGTTGGGAAAATTGGGATTCCCGATCGCGTCCTCCTTAAACCGGGGAAACTCAATGCAGAGGAATGGGAAGTCATGAAAACCCATTCGGCGATTGGGGCACAGATTTTGTCCAGAGGAACACATACTTTAACCAAAATGGCAAAAACTATCGCTCTATGCCATCATGAAAAATGGGATGGTTCTGGGTACCCTAATGGACTGAGTGGAACCAATATTCCCTTGCCAGCACGTATTGTATCCATAGCCGATTGCTTTGATGCGCTTACTTCAGAAAGACCTTATAAAACCGCTTGGTCTGTAGAAGATGCAGTGAAAGAAATGGATAGAGTAACAGGAGCCTGTTTTGATCCTGAGCTTATGAAAGTATTCCATCAAATTCTACCAGAAATATTAAAATTGAAAGATGAGCTCCCAGATGGAGAGAGAAGAGTTTCGGGTCAAGAAACTCAAGATTTCTTACCATAATTTTATCTACACCTTGTCGACACTTTTTCATAAATAAATAATCGCCAAATTTGGAATAACCGCCTCCCCCCTACAATATAGCCACAGTAGAAATTCGCTTGTGCTTGTTCACCCCTATTGTTTCGGTGAAATTCATCACCCTCACATGCTTCCCCAATGTGATATATTCCTATATGCGGAAAATTTCACATATCCAATATTTTTATTCTTTTGCTCTTTTGTAATGAGTTTTTGATTCAAATAAGAAAGAGATTCTATGGAAAACAAAGAACTTCTTGGTCCAGTTGAACATGTCATCGTATTAATGTTTGAGAATCGCTCTTTTGATAATGTTTTAGGAGGACTGAAACCCTACGGTCCGCACTTCGAAGGGGTGCCCCCCGGTTGGTCCAACCCAAACACTGCCTTGTCAGAAATAATCCCTGCCTTTCAAGCCAAGCCAGGGACTGGAGCAGGTACCATGCCCTCCCCTGACCCTCTTGAAGACCACAACGATATGATGTCACAAATCAATAAGGGGGGCGTAGGGAAGATGCAAGGTTTTGTAGACAACTATGCAACCGCAAAACATTCTAATCCTGAGATTGCTAAAAATATCATGCAATTTTATGCACACTATCCTAAAGGAGATCATCATCCTCAAGGATATCTTCCTATCACCAGCGCTCTCGCAAGCGCCTATGCAGTGAGCGATCAGTATCATGGCTCTGGTCCTGTTCAAACCTGGCCCAATCGAATTTTCACGCATTGTGCTACACCTGACAGGAATGGAAATAAAGCTTATCTCAATAATACGGAGTACCCGGATTACCCATTGATGATAGGCCAATTGCCATTACCCTCTATTTTTGAAAAATTTGATAGAATCAAAGGTTCCGATCAAATCAACTGGAAGGTTTATTATGACGGCGAATGGCCCATTTCCAGTGTCGTGAACTATGTATATAAAAATTGGAGTTGGTTTTCCTTTGATGACGGTAACGTGTTTAAATTACATAGCGATTTGTTTCCTGATTTCTTTTCTGACGTGGAAAATGGGACCCTCCCTGCCTATAGTTTTATTGAACCCCGCTATACAGATATAACTCTAGATCCACTTAAAAGGCATCAACCCAACAGCAATCATCCAGGTAGCAAAACACCAATTGGTGATGACCCGGCGATTGATATTATTTTCGGTGAACAGTTACTCAAGGAAGTATATGAAGCGCTTACAGCAAATGAGGAATTGTTTAAAAAAACTTTATTGATAGTCACCTACGATGAGCATGGCGGTTTATTCGACCATGTTACACCACCAACAGCGGTTTCTCCCTTTGACACCCCAGTTTCAAATTTTGACTACACGATGTATGGTCCTCGAGTGCCAGCTATTTTTATCAATCCCTATATTCAATCAGGATCGGTATTGCGACCGGGAGACCAGCCAGGAAAGGCCAGTGTCTTCGATCACACTTCTATTATTGCCAGTTTGCGCGAACATTTTAATTTAGGAGGCTCACTAACGCCAAGGGATGACAACGCACCGGTGTTTCAAGGATTGGTTGATGTCAACAATGGCTACACTCCAAATGTAGTGTTACCCGAACTGGAGCTACCATCCACAGAAGAATATTCAAAACCATTCACTTCTGCTGATATTGACCAGATAGATAAAAATTCTATGGCTTATGTCATGTACCATGCGGTGGAGGAAATGAAACGTCTTCTGGAAGAAAAAAATAACGGCCTATGGCATCTCTTGATGAGGTTTCTAAAAAAAATCTTCTAATATCTAACCATACTGAAAGGAGAAAGTGGATTTCCAATGTACTATGTCACCTTTTGGATTGCCCCGGAAAAATACCCAATTATAAAAGTACTAGCTAAAAATAGCACTATTCGAATACTAGGAATTATTGATTGCATTCATCCTTCTGGAATTGAACTTAGAAGTGTGGAAATTTTAAACGAGTAGTAATTCATTAAATTTCCACTCTCTTGTGCTTAACCATTCGTATTCGCAGGACGAGATAAACAACTGTGGCGAGACCGCCTGATCCAAATACATCCTAACGGTGTTTATCAACACCTAACTTCGGGCATCGATTTTCTAACAAACAAGTAGTGCAAAACGGAGAGACGGGTTTGCAGAGGTTTTGTCCGAACGAAACGAGCAGGTCGTTGAACCCTTTCCAGTATCGTTTTGGTAGAATTTCGCGTAACACCATTTCGGTTTCATCCGGGTTATTGGTTTTCACATAACCCCAGCGGTTACAGATTCGGTGAACGTGGATGTCAACACAGATGCCGGGTTTGTTATGCCCCAACGTTAAGGTCAGGTTTGCCGTCTTCCGCCCTACCCCTTTGAGCTTGAGCAACTCTTCCAACTTGTCGGGAACCTCCCCTGAATATTCAGCCACAAGAACTTTGCACATCTCTTTCATCGATTTTGCTTTATTACGGAAAAACGCGGCGGGGTAAATCGCTTTTTCGATTTTTGAAACGGACAGTTTCGTTAATTCGGCGGGAGATTTTGCCAATGCAAAAAGCCGGGCCGAAGCAGGTTCGGTAACTTCATCTCGTGTTCTTAGGCTGATGATGCAACTGATGAGAACTGCGAACGGGTCGTTTTTCTTCGCTATCACCGTGACGCTTGGGGTTCGGAATCCTTTAACAGCTTTTTTCAGTTCCTTTACTACCTCTGCAATGTTAAAATCGCCTTTTTTCCCCGCCATATGTCCTCTTTTTAGTGTATTTGGGCAATTCTATTAGTAAAAAAGCATTGATTTTGCTAGTATAAGAGGTTTAACGTCCTCTATTTCAAATAGAAGCAATCAGATGGCGGATAGCAATATCCCTTAA
>JAJDBA010000231.1 GCA_029261675.1 Nitrospinaceae bacterium | reverse complement strand
CCTAGATTATCGAGAGGTTCACCCATTCCCATGAATACAACATTGGTGATGGCATCTTCTTTACTGAGGTCTTCATTGACAGTCATGCATTGCCCGAGAATTTCCCCTGCGGTCAGGTTTCTCTTCAACCCCAGACTTGCAGTCAGGCAGAACGAGCAATTCAGCCGGCAACCCACCTGCGTCGACAAGCACAAGGTCTTTCTTGAATCGGAGGGCATCCAAACACTTTCAACCAAGGCTCCATCGTCGAGCCGCAATAAGTATTTAATAGAACCATCTTGCGAATGCGTTTTATTTTGTATTTGTGGTAACGAAAAATGAAAGCGCTCTGCAAGTTGAGCTCGCATTACTTTCGAGATATTGGACATTTTTGCAAAGTCCCGATACCCGTAATGATAGACCCAATTGAAGATCTGATGAATACGATAGGGCTTCCAGTCAGGGAAGGTTTCTCTTAGATAGGCTTCCGAGGTTCCGATGAAGTTTTGTGATGAGCTTTTTGTGTCTTCAGTCATTATTCAAAAAATCAAAAATTTAGGATTGTTAGAAAACCCCTAATAAAATGTTTTTTATCGAGATTTGGGCAAAATTTACCGTCCCGCAACTCTGGAACCCCATTTCTGGACTAAATATAACTCATTGAAAAACAATAAACTACCAAATTTAGGCCGCTAGGGAAGATTTTTCCTGATTGCAATGGACTCTAAAAGGCGATATTTTTATATCTTATTGAAAAATAAAGTGTCTTAAATTTATTAGATTTTGGCACATTTCCTGTAATTAGGGGAACTTATGCAACTTACCGAATGCTTTAGAATATTACAGGTCGAACCTGGGGCACCCTGGCAAGTGATTAAAAAGTCTTATTACAGTCTTGCTAAACGGCTGCACCCCGACATTAATCCACAAAGCCCGAATGCAGAATCGCAGTTTAAGGAAATCAATCAGGCGTTCCAAGTATTACGGTCGCATTTCAGTAGACCGGATGAAAAGGGTCTGGTCAAGGTCAAGACAAAAACCTGGAGCTTTTTATTGCAACGCATTACTCGCAATCCCAAGCTGCAAAAATTGAAAGACGACTGTAGGACTTATTTGGGTCAATTGGACGCTCGTGTTTTTCAATTAAATATTTATAAAAAAATTCATGTTTCCACCTCGACTGCGCAGTCGGGCGCGAATATTTATTTGAAATCAGGTAGAGAGAAGTTTGAAATAAAAATCCCTTCCGGGGACTGGAATCAAATGTCCTTGTCTATTCCCGGTAAAGGCGAGTCTAGCCTGTTTACTAAAAGACGCGGCGATCTCATTCTAAACCTGCAAACCCCTCAAATGGAAACGGTCAATGCAGGGGCCTCTTGTTTCTCTTATGAGATGGTAATAGATAAAGTCAAAATCGGTAGCGTTATGACTCTCAATTCCTCAGAAGGCCCTATCAAATTTGTGTTGCCACGAAATACAGTGAACGGTCAAACCTTTTGTTTGAAATCGCGAGCCGACAGCGAGAGCAAGCATGTCCTGACGGTGCGGTTGGTATGAAATAGCTTTTAAGAATAAGTAATCAGAGTGTGAATCATTACGCCACCGCTCATAAAAGCGATTATTAGCGTACAAAACACAAGGCTTAATAAGGATGGAGGCGGCAGGTCTTCTTTTTTTCTAAGCATCCACTTGCTACCCAGTATTAAGGAAGCCAGAGCCAGCAAAAGCGAAGCCCATGTGAGTTGGGAAACCTGACTGCTGAAAACAATATTTTTATCCATCTTGCCAAGAATTGCGATTGTCCAGGCGAGCGGAACCAAACAAAAAAGATAGGCTCCTAAAAGGATGTTGTTTTCTGAAGTTTTGTATCGAGAGATAAAACGCAAGCCGAGAAAAACCATTCCACCCATCATTATCCATGAGGTGAGGTCGACTAAATCAGCTTTCTGCTTCTCTTCGCGGATATGTCGCAAAGCCCCCAGAACATATCTTGAAACTTCTTCGTCCTGCATTTCATAGAATCCGCCTTCATTGGTATCAAATGCAAAAACACGGGCGGTGGTGGATTCGGCAGGTAGGGAGATAGCGCGGTAACCGTCTTTGTCTGCCCGCTCGATTTCCATGTACACAATTCCGGTGTGATATTTGAAATTGTATTTTTCAATTTCGAAGAGTTTGCCAGCGTATCTATTGTTTTCCTGATAAAATTGATCCTGGATTTTCATCAGATCGAAAAGAGCTTGTCGAGCCTGAACATCTGAATCCAACTCGAAAACATTAGAGCAGGATGTCAGCAGGAGAAGCAGGGCGGTGCAAATGAATGATTGGAGTTTCGGGTTCATGCGATAAGAAAAAGGGTAACGTATAGCACAGGTTTCACGGTCAGACAAAAGGAAATTTTATAATAGCATTTTGGAGCGTGTATGTTTAGTCAATTTAAGTTTGTAACTGGGAATCCCAATAAAGCGAAAGAAGCCGGGGATATTTTAGGAATCCCTTTAGAACAGGTCGAGGTGGCTGGTTTGTTTGAAATTCAAACTCAAGACCTTGATGAGTTGGTCTCTCACAAGGCGCAACAGGCTTATGATGCGTTGCGTTGCCCAATATTGGTAGAGGACTCAGGATTGGCTTTTCATGCCTGGAAGGGGTTGCCAGGTGCTCTGGTGAAATGGTTTGAAACAACCGTAGGTTGTGAAGGCATGTTGAAGATGCTGCAGGCTTTTGATGATCGAAGAGCAAGGGCAATTTGTTGCTTGGCTATTCATGATGGGAAAAATATTCAAATTGTGAGAGGGGAAGTTGAAGGAACTATTGCCAATGAGATTCGTGGTGGTAATGGGTTTGGTTGGGATGTCCTGTTCATTCCAGAAGGTTATGAGAAAACTTATGCTGAAATGAACTCGGAGGAAAAAAATGCGATTTCACATCGGAAGAGGGCGTTAGAAAAGCTAAAGGAACTTATAAAGAGTTAGACAAGGTTTAGGTGAGTGTCTTCAGTTTTATGAAAAGCTGACTCAAGGCGTTATGGAAGGTGGGTAATTTACCATAAACGGATTCCGCGTCCTGCGGTGGTTTCTGGTTGATACGTTGATAATCTGCCACCATTTCTTTCCAGTCAGACTGTTTTTCCGTCCACCCGGTACTGACTGCGGCTTCAAAACATTGTTCATCCGTTTGACAGGGTAGGTTTTGACCTTGGGCGAATGCACGTAGGGTTTTCAAAACCATGTCATAGGTGTGGCCAAAACGTTGCAAGGCCGCCCCTTTAAAATAATCACTTTGCTCCTGCTTGAGAACTTCATCTAACCTTTGCAGGTTCCAGTCAAAATGAGTTAATAAAACCTGTAGCTCCGAAGGTGTTTTTTGTGACATTTATTTTGTGATATTTTTTATAAGTTGAAATAACCTTTATAAGCCACAGTCTATGGTATAAAAAGTTTTTGTCCATTGCTTTTGTAATAAGCGAAATGATATTTTATAGCAATTATTTCCTTATGATTTTTCGCTATGTTGAATTCCCTGGATACTTATGAACACTGAAGACATAAATAATGATTTTGTAGATAACGGTGATGGCACGGTTACCTCAAAAAAGCATGGGTTGATGTGGACTAAAACGGATTCCATGAATGATTTGAAAAAATGGGTCAATTATCAGGAAAGCAAAGACTATGCTCGTGAATTAAGCGAAAATAAGTTTGCAGGTTACGATGATTGGCGTTTGCCTGCTAAGGATGAAATGTCAACCTTGTATAACGAAACTTTTACCAATACCGACCAATTTGGCAAGACGATTCATATTAGCGATAAATTTGCTCCCGGCGGCGGGTTTTCCATGGTTGCACAGCAGGTGAGAGGTAAAATGCGAACATGGGTTTTAAATATTAGAGATGGCGAGTTTACTCATCCTGAAGGACTCTGGACTTTAACAGAAGCGGCGAGGGCGGTTCGTGATTTATAACTTGCGATTTTTCGTTTGCTTTAACTGGAGATTAAAAAATGAGTGAGGAACTTTATTATCCTCCTGATTCGGTTTCATCCAAAGCTCATATAGCGAGCATGGAGCAATACCGTGAAATGTATGAACG
>JAJDBA010000230.1 GCA_029261675.1 Nitrospinaceae bacterium | reverse complement strand
TGATGGGAACCCCAGGGGAATCCGTTTAGCCGACATCACCAGCCGTAGTATATTAGCGACCCTGATACCTCGTTCCATGTTGGAAATAGCACAAAAACGAAAAGAACTGAGTAATGTAGGAGTTTACTTCTTAGTAGGGGCGGAAGAGGGGGAAGACACCCGAGTCTATGTGGGTGAGGCTGAAAATTGTTTGAATAGATTAAAACAGCACAATAAGAAGTTCGACTTTTGGCAAAAGGCCATCGTCATAACCTCCAAGTCGCAGGAATTCTCGAAGTCGCATGTGAAATATTTAGAAGCGTTATGTTGTGAAGAGGCTAATAGAATAAACAGGTATGAGCTTGAAAACAGCACCGCCCCCAAAAGGCCTCATGTTACCGAGTCGGTGGAAGATGATCTATACGACTATTTTGAAACCTTGAAAGTGCTTGTCTCAACACTGGGCTACCCGATATTTGATGAGTTTAAAATACCCACCGCAAAAGAAAAACTTTATTGCAAGGGTAAAGAATCTTCAGCAACGGGTGAGTTCACCGAAGATGGATTTATCGTTTTTAAAGGTTCCACATGCAAACTCGGTGAAACCAAGAGCTCTCATAAATGGGTTGCCAATACCAGGAAAGAATTGTTAGAGAAAAAAGTGCTAATAAAAGAGGGTAATTGTTACAGGTTCATGCAAGACAACTTGTTTAAAACACCCAGTGGTGCAGCAGGGTTGGTCCTGGGCGCAAATATCAACGGTTGGACTCGCTGGAAATATGAAAACGGCAAAACCCTCGATGAAGTAAAAAGAAAATAATAAAAACCTCTCCTATAAAAAATAATGAATCATTCAGCACATAATAAATTAATTTCATTCATATGGTCGATTGCTGATGATTGTTTGCGAGACGTCTATGTACGAGGAAAGTACCGGGACGTAATCCTTCCAATGGTTGTTCTAAGGAGGCTGGACACTCTTCTTGAAGACACCAAAGAAGCAGTCTTAGAGGAAGTGGATTTTCAAAAGAATGAAATGAAATTCACGGAATTTGATCCTGCTGGCCTTTCAAAAGCCTCCGGTTATGTTTTTTATAACACAAGCAAATGGACACTCAGATCCCTTTACAGTACCGCGACAAACAACCAGCAAATTTTGGTTCAAAATGTTGAAGAGTATTTGAGCGGATTTAGCGATAACGTAAAAGAAATCGTCGAAAAGTTCGAACTGAAAGCAAAAATCCGCCATATGGCTTCAAAGGACGTTCTGTTGGACGTTCTTGAAAAGTTTGTTTCGCCAAAAATCAATCTTTCGCCGCATGAAAAGCTTGACCCAGACGGGTATAAGCTACCACCTCTTTCAAATCTTGGAATGGGTTACGTTTTTGAAGAATTGATCCGAAAGTTTAACGAAGAAAACAATGAAGAGGCTGGTGAGCACTTCACTCCCCGTGAAGTTATCCAGTTGATGACACATCTTATTTTTGACCCGATCAAAAATAAACTGCCACCTGTAATGACCATATTCGACCCAGCTTGCGGATCGGGTGGGATGTTGACCGAAGCGCAAAATTTCATAAAGGATAAAGAAGGTGCTATCAAAGCATCTGGCGATGTTTATCTTTATGGAAAAGAAATCAACGATGAGACGTATGCAATCTGTAAATCAGACATGATGATTAAGGGCAATGACCCTTCAAACATCAAAAGCGGGTCAACGCTCTCCACAGATGAGTTTTCAGGGACGCGGTTTGATTTTATGCTCTCTAACCCTCCGTACGGAAAGAGTTGGTCAACAGACCTGAAATACATCAAGGATGGTAAAGACGTTATTGACCCAAGGTTCTTATTAAAGCTAAAGAATTATTGGGGTGATGAAAAAATAGAAGATGCCACACCTCGCTCCAGCGATGGACAGCTTTTATTCCTGATGGAGATGGTCAGCAAAATGAAGCCTGCCAGAGCTAATGCGCGTGGTTCTCGTATCGCTTCCGTCCATAATGGTTCCAGTCTGTTTACAGGGGATGCCGGGAGCGGAGAAAGCAACATCCGCAGGCATATCATTGAAAGTGACATGCTGGAGGCAATTATTCAGCTACCGAATAACCTGTTCTATAACACGGGTATTACCACCTATATTTGGCTACTCAATAACAAAAAGCCTGAATCCCGAAAAGGCAAGGTTCAGCTTATTGATGTCAGTTTACTTTACCGCAGACTACGTAAAAACCTGGGTGCTAAAAACTGCGAATTTGCGTCGGAGCATATTGCTGAGATCACTCAGACCTATCTAGGTTGCGCGGCGATTGAACGTATATTGGATTCCAATAATGATCCCGTTGGCATTGCGAGCCAACTATTCGAAAACAGCGACTTTGGTTACTATAAAGTCAATATCGAACGGCCCGATCGCCGTAAGGCTAAGTTCACGCCAGAATTCATTGCACCGCTACGCTTTGACAAATCGTTCAGTGAAGTCATGGAACATTTATTTCAGGAACATGGGGATAAGGTCTATGAGAAAGGCTTTTTGAAAACGATCAGCAAAGACATTCTGAGGTGGTGTGAAGAAAATGACATTAGTGTAAACGCCAAATCCAACGCCAAACTTCTCGATGAAAAATACTGGCAGAAACTGCGCAATATTTTAGAAACCGCAAATCTGCTTAGGGTCGAGATAGGTGATAATGAGTTTAATGACTTCAATATCTTCAAAGATAAAGTCGATGAGGTGCTTAAAGCACAAAAAAGCAAACTCTCTGGGTCAGAAAAAAACGCCATTTTGAATGCGGTGAGTTGGTATGACGAAAATGCGGTCAAAGTCATTAAAAAGAAAGTAAAGCTTTCGGGTGATAAGCTTGCAAGCCTGCTTGATCATCTGGGTTGCTCTCAGGAGCAATTGCAAGACTTTGGTTTTTATCAAACGGAAAAAACAAACGAGTTTACCACCTATGAGCCAAGCAGTGATTTGCGAGATGCAGAGTC
>JAJDBA010000229.1 GCA_029261675.1 Nitrospinaceae bacterium | reverse complement strand
TAGAAGCGGTAATCTATTTCCTTGCAGTCGCATCAACAGACCGAGCCAACCAATATACGAATGCTTATTTTACCCAGTACCAAAAACAGGCTGAATTGTCGTTGACAGGAGATGATCTGGTGGAAATGGGAATAAAACCTGGCCCTGTTTTTCAATCTGTGTTCAAAGCACTTCGGGAAGCCCATGTGAAAGGGGCGATTGAAACGAGAGAGGAAGAAGTGGCCTGGGTCAAGAAGCAATTCCTTGAGCAATAGTTATATGTGATATAATTCAATCTTTTAATTCAGGTGATTTGTTGTGGCCAGTGTTGAATATCTTATAAAGCAGTTTTTGACTCCAGATAAAAAGAATATGGATTTAAGCAATCAGAATATCGGAGACAAGGGTGCCGTCACCCTGTCGAAATCGAAAAGTGTTAAGCGCCTAAAAAAGCTCATGCTTCCGAATAATAACATCAGTGATGAAGGAATCATCGCTATCGTCAATTCGGAAAATTTCAAGCACCTGACCGATCTGGATATATACGGAAATGTTATCAGTGATGATGGCGTTAAGGCGATAGCCGAATCCCCTTATATGTCCAATTTGAAAAAACTGAGTCTCTATGGGAACCTTGTGGAAGATGAGGGAGCTATAGCCATTGCCGAGTCTCAAGTTCTTTTAAAGCTCAAACATTTATTTATTACTTCCAATCGAATTCGGCGCGAAGGAATTGAGGCTCTAAAAAATGCCAAATGTCGAACCCGCTTATGCCACCTTCATGTGGATGATTTGAAAGACTTCTTCTACGAAGAGGAACAGGATTATGACGATACCGACTTGATTAACAGCTGGGAGGAGTTAAAAGCCCGCTCCGCAGAAAAAGCGGACTCTGAAGAAGATTGATCTTGATGAAATATAGAATCAGGCCACTGGTATTTCTGATGGTGGTGTTTTTATCTTTCACCACCGCCTTTGCACAAGTTGATGCTTTAGCCCGTGATAAGCTTGAAACCTTGTTTAAGGATAATCTTAAGAGGGGCGTGCTTAATCTTTCGGGAAAGAAAATTGGGGACAAGGGGCTTTCTGTTTTACTCAAGCAGGAGTTTTTAAAAGACCTGAAAAAAATAGATTTGCGCTATAACGAAATCAGCCCCGCTGGTGCCAAAATGCTGGCAAATACACCCACCTTTAAAAAGCTGAAAACTTTAATTCTGAAACATAATTTTTTTTCCGATGACGGAGCGATTGCCATTGCAAAATCAAAAAGCTTCCCCAAACTGGAAAATTTGCAATTGGGGTGGAATGAAGTCAGGGATGCCGGAGCATTGGCTCTTGCAGAGTCGCAAAATTTCCCTGAGTTGAAAAAACTGGATTTAAGAGGGAATTTTCTGGCGAGCCAAACAAAAGAGGTTCTAAGGTCTTCTTTCTCCCATCTCAAGTCTTTGCGTATATTTCAATCAGAGTGATCTGGGCTTCTTTGTTGCATAAAAACGACGTGACTTTTCTCCTGGCTACACCTGAATGATTCCTGAGTCCTCATCATAAAAAAACGTATCGCCATCTGGACCCCGGTACGAAATTTCTTTTACCTCCCAGATTTGTTTTGCTTTTACATCTGCTTCGGCAGCATGAAACCTGCCATTTTCTTCGCGTTGTAAAAGAAGGAATTTGTTGTTGTTATTTGACACGATTTCCCAAACAAAAAAATCACTTTTCACAATTCCTTTTTCGTAATCAATGCTAATGATGTTCATTCCTTCAGACCTTATTTTGTTGAGGTTAATAATTTATACTTGCTGCTATTTCACGTGCTTTTTCCATTGACCTTCTTTTGCTTGCGGTATGTGAGTTTTTCAAAATTCGTCGGGCAAGCTCAACCGTATCGTCATGGGTTTTGTTGAGGCCTTGTTTCTCAAAAAACTCTTTTAAGCTGGAAGCTTTCAGGTTAAGGAGTGTTTCAGAGTTACTACTTTTCTTTTTCACGGCGGAGTCTTCTTCTTTAATCAGATCGTTTATGATGTTTATTTCTGGGACGATTCCATTCTTTGTGATATCTGCGCCTGCAGGTGTGAAATATTTAGAAGTGGTTAGCCGTAGTCCAGAACCATCACTTACTCTAAAAATGGTTTGTACGGATCCCTTACCGTAAGAGTTTTCTCCAATTAATAGGGCATTACCTGAATCTCTTAAAGCCCCTGCAACGATTTCAGATGCGCTGGCACTGTACTGATTGATAAGTACAACCACAGGCATCTTATGAAGACTTTCTTTGTATAAGCTTCTATATTCTCGATAATCATCCTCTGAGCGTCCTTGCGTGTAGACAACCATCCGGCCTTTGAACAAGAAATGACTGGCAACTTTAACGGATTGATTGAGCAGTCCCCCTGGGTTTCCGCGTAGATCGAGAATGAAGCCTGTAACACCTTCCTGTTTTGCTTGTTTTAGATATTTCTTGAACTGTTTCTCCGTTAGCTTGGAGAAGCTGCTAATTTTAAAATAACCGATATTGCTTTCCAGAGGCTCGTATTTCACTGTGTTGACAAGAATAATTCTGCGCGTCAAAGTATGAGTGTATTCCTTTTTCTCACTGGATCGATACAAGGTGAGAGTGACCTGGGTTTCCGGATACCCTCTAAGTAAATCTGCCAGCTCTTGGATGTCTAGCTCCTTAATATCTTTTCCATTTACTCGTAGGAAAGAGTCATCGGGTTGTATTCCCGCTTCTTTGGCTGGGGAATCATCCATGGTTTTGACTACAAAAAGACGGTTGTCTTTCATTGTAATGACCATCCCCAATCCGCCATATTTGCCCTCTGTATCTCTCATTGATTTTTCGAATGCGGATTCATCTAGATATCGAGAATAGGTGTCGAGAGAGCTCATTATGCCTTGGATCGCTGCAACCTCGAGGTCTTTTTTGGATAAGGATTTGTTCGATTGTTCGTACAGAAAATCATAAACATTTTGGAGCGCATCCAGATCATGGCGCATGTCGTAATTTAAAAAATATTTCTTGGATTTATTGTTGAATGTGACCGTGCTTCCAGATGGATTGGTAGTCACATTCGCAGAATCTGCGGTCTTGACCATTTTTTCTATAGCAGCCGAGAATAGTTTTTTATGGTCAGGAGAGTACACATATTTTTCAGACACAAGTTCAATGATTTCCTCAAATGTTTCGAGGTCATGGTTGAAAAAACCTGCATATGCAGTAGAACTCAGGTGAGTCCAACTGGGAATGGATATGGCCCATAGCAATACGATGATTGCTGGCATTAGGATCCATCGCTCTTTAAGTTTCATTTATGTTTGTGGGTTAAAATGACAAACGTAGGAATCGCTTTACTGATTCTTTAGGATATCTTCAAAGATGATTTCCAAGTTATCCGTCATGTCATCGACATTGCCTTTGCTGATGCTGGGAGCCACTTTTAAAACATCGTTGATGATGATTGTAGGGGTTTCATTGGCCTTATACTTTTTTGCCAACGCAAGCGACTCATCGGTTTTAGCCTTGATTGCATCCGACTGCATGCCCTCTTTCATTTCTTTTTCTATTTTAAATTCTTTTGCAAGGAAACGAATGACTTTAGGTTGAAATATATCTATGCTCAATTTGAAACTGGTGTCGAACAATTCCTGGGTGAACTCTTCTTCCATTCCGACGCTGTCGGCAATATAAAATGCCATGGCAGGGTAGGCTGTTTGGTTGCCCCAGTAAATAGGGTATTTCTTGTGATGCAGTTTGTCTTTGAATTTTGCGCGAAGTTTCTTAGAGGTTTCCAGAAAACGATAGCAGTGACCGCAGGAGTAATTGAAAAACTCTAACATTTTTATCGTTTTTACGCCCTTAAGTTTATTGATGTCACCAATGACTTCATATTTTCCACGAATTTTTTCATCGGCTGCAACGGTGCCGGGAAACAAAAAAATGAATGCCAGTAAAATGGCTGCTGCCTGTTTCATGAACTTCTCCTTAAAAGTACTCTGGTATTAGTGTTTTATTTTGGGCCAGTATTGTGTGAAGTTGAAATTTGGACTGTGATTTTTTACATGACAACTTTTGCATGCCTCATGCGCATTATTCCCAAAACCCGGGGCTGGTGTTGAAGCATGTTTTTTGCCAGCACCGTGGCATACTTCGCACTGGACATTTTTTAATTCCGGAGTGTCCAACTCACTAATAAATCCACCGGCAGTATTATAACCAACTACATGGCATACCAAACACTCTGGGTCAAAAGCCTTGTTAATTTTTCTCAGCGTTTCATAGGCTCTACCATGTCTGGATGATGACCATTTTTCATGGGCTGCCAAATGACAGGTTTTGCAGACAGTATCGCCAGCGTAAACCGAAACCTTGTCCTTATTACGTTTGGCTGCAAGGCTTTCAAAAAATAGTGCCTCAACTTCATCGTTGTAACTTTCGTATAATTTTAACATTTCGGGGTCCTTATTAATACTCGAATCAAGCTTAACCATCCGTTGTTCAAAGGTGGTTTTTCCCATTTCATCCAGCGATATATGTAGTTCTCCCATTTTTTGGCCCCGAGGTGATGCTTGAATAAAGACTTTTCCAGCTTTGTAGACAGGTTTCATGTCTACCATATCGGTTTCGCTGGAGATATGTCCATTGATGACAATGTTCACTCCCTCTTTATCCAGATATCTTAAAGACTTTTCTTTTTCCATATGGGTGAGCAAAACGATGATATCTGCTGACTTTTTAATTCCTGCGATTTCTTGAGAAACGATTTGTTCGGGATCGGCAATGTTCAATCCAGCATGGTTTTTTAAATAAAAAAGATCGGGGTCAACCACCGCCAAAACAGCGACTTTCAATCCATTTGCAAATTTTTTAATGAGCGTTTTTTTGAGGGGGAGGTTTTCAAGTGTTATATTACTGGAAATGAAGGGAATGGGCTGGTTCTCTAAAAATTTCGACCCATATACTAAGTCCCGTTCTCCAAGTGCGACAGCATCGTAGCTCATTTTTTCGGTTGCTGTCATTAGCGTCTCTGCTTTCAATTTTCCCTGTCTTGTGGGTTCTTTGAAATGATCCCCTGTATCGACAAGTAAGAGATTAGGTTTGTCTTTTCGTATGTCATTGAGATATTGCATGCGGCGCTCAATGCCTCCTTGGTCTTCTTCTTTGGCGCAGCCACAGGGTTTTAACTCAGCTAAAAGGTTTCCTGTATAAACTACAAGCAATTTCCGGGTTTCAGCGGCAACCGGGGAGGGGAGATCGGGGTGCGGTGCAAGACAGGCGGAAAGAAATACCAAAAGTAATATCGAGAATCGTTTCATGGCTTCTAAGGTATCGAAACCTTAAAGCAATTTCAATTGATTGTTGCTACAAGAGCCAGAGACGGTTAAGATTGAGTTCTATTTTGAGGTATCCTTATGCCACAGCGCAAATCTGAAATTCATATGCACTCTGTATTCTCTGATGGAGAATTTTCGCCTGCCGAGCTGATTGATATTGCCCAAAAAAATGATGTGACGCTTCTTTCTTTGACAGATCACGATACCTTTGAGGGTATTCCAGATTTTTTAAAGGCGGCAGACGGAACAGGCATCGAAGCTTTTCCTGGTATCGAG
>JAJDBA010000228.1 GCA_029261675.1 Nitrospinaceae bacterium | reverse complement strand
AATGGCATTACTACCAATTAAAAATTGTCTTGATCCGGTTTTAAGAAAACAATGCCAGATCATTAATAATATTGACGGAGAACTGGTTACCCTCTCGGAAAATATGATCGAAACCACCCTTGCTGCTCCCGGGGTTGGCTTGGCAGCAAACCAGATTGGAATTCCCTGGCGGCTGTTTGTCGTTAATATGGGAGTCGAAACAGATAAAGACGATCTAATCACTCTCATCAATCCGGAAATCACAGCGATGGAAGGAAGTGAAATGGGCGAGGAAGGTTGTCTCAGTATTCCTGATGTGATTGCCGAGGTGAATCGCGCAACCCAAATAGAGGTAAAAGCCATTGACCTGAATGGTAATGATATTCGCTTTGAAGCAAAAGGGTATCTGGCTCGCGCCCTGCAACACGAAATGGATCATTTAAATGGTGTTTTATTTTGGGACAGCTTGGGGAAAGTAAAACGAGATATCCTGAAACGAAAATTTAAGAAGAAACTTAAAGAGCAGGATGCATGAACATAGTTTTTATGGGAACCCCTGAGTTCGCACTTCCGACCTTAAAAAAAATTCATGCCTCTTCCCATTGTATTTTATCGGTAATAACTCAACCTGATCGTCCCAAAGGCCGAGGGCAGAAACAGGTCAATTCCCCCATCAAAAAATTCGCATTAGAAAACAACCTTCCTGTCCTGCAACCTACAACGGTCAACACGCAAGAATTCATCGAATCACTTTTAGAAAATCGCCCCGACTGTATTATCGTTGTCGCGTTTGGCCAGATCCTTAGTGAAGCGTTTCTTAAGATACCCAAACAATTTTGCATCAACCTACATTCTTCATTGCTACCCAAATACCGAGGAGCGGCTCCAATCAATCGCGCGATTCTTAATGGAGACACTCGTTCGGGAGTCACCACCATGATTATGGATAAAGGAATGGACACAGGCGACATATTGCTAGTCGATGAAACACCCATCGAACAAAACGACGACGCGCAATCCCTTCACGACAAATTGTCAGAACAAGGCGGAGAACTGGTTCTTGAAACTCTTTCCCGATTGGGAAAAAATGATCTTCTGCCAATACCTCAAAATTCTGACCTTGCCAGCTATGCTCCGAAACTAAAAAAAGAGGAAAGCCTTATCGATTGGAAAATGGATGCCGAAAAAATCTTTAATAAAATTCGAGGTCTGAGCCCATGGCCAGGAACACATACTTTGTATAACGGCAAAAGACTTGCTATCTTAAAGGGCGAGATCGTCCCGGGAGAGTCTTCAGATCGTCCCGGTCATGTTGAACGCATCACCGATACAGGCATTGAAGTAGGCACAGGTAAAAACCGATTAAAAATAACCGAACTTAAACCCGAAGGGAAAAAAGCAATGCCGGCAAAAAGTTTTCTCTCGGGTTATAAAATCAATCGCGACGACATATTCGGATAGATTTAATTTTCAAAAAATTCAAGAGGTCGATATGCCAAGAACTTTGGTTACAGGTGGTGCAGGATTTCTAGGATCGCATTTATGCGAATACTTGGTGAACAAAGGACATGAAGTGGTCTGCATGGATAACTTGATCACGGGATCCAAACAAAACATTTCCGGAATAAAAAGTGGGAATTTTCATTTCGTTAATCACAATGTATCCGAATTTATTGATCTCGATGGAGACTTGGATTACATTCTTCATTTCGCATCCCCTGCCAGTCCTATCGATTACCTGGAGTTGCCAATTCAGACCTTAAAAGTAGGGGCCTTGGGAACTCATAATGCGTTAGGCGTTGCTAAAGCTAAAAATGCCACTTTTCTTTTAGCTTCAACTTCTGAAGTATACGGAGATCCCTTGGTTCACCCTCAGCCCGAGGAATATTGGGGAAACGTTAATCCGATTGGACCACGAGGCGTTTATGATGAAGCAAAAAGGTTTGCAGAAGCCATTACCATGGCCTACCACAGGACACATGGGATCAATACCAAGATCGTCCGTATATTTAATACTTACGGACCAAGAATGCGCATTAAGGATGGTCGTGCAATACCCAACTTTCTCAAGCAAGCGCTTACTGGCGAAGACCTGACTATTTACGGGAATGGCTCGCAAACGCGTAGCTTCTGTTATGTCACCGATCTGGTTGAAGGTATTTATCGTTTGTTGATGTCTGACCAACACGAACCCGTGAATATTGGTAATCCCATTGAAATGACGATCCAGCAAATGGCGGATAAAATTTTGCAAGCAACCCAAAGCAAGAGTAAAATCGTACAAGTTCCTTTACCGGAAGATGATCCTAAAACACGACAGCCCAATATAACGCTTGCAAAAAAATTGCTCGATTGGGAGCCGAAGGTCAGTTTGGATGAAGGTCTTGGGTCTACATTGGAATACTTTAAGCAACAGATCAATTCTTCCTGAATGATATGCCAGGAAAAAACTCAGCTTCCATCAAAGATTGGCCAGAAGACGAGCGACCGCGCGAGCGACTGATAAAATATGGTGGCAGTAGCATGTCCGATGCACATTTGCTCGGAATTTTAATAGGATCTGGAGATCGACGAGCAAGAAAAAATGCGGTGGACTTGAGTCGGGATTTATTAAATAAATTTGGAACCTTGGAAAGCATCGACCAGGCCTCCATCACCGAAATTTGCCAGATTCAAGGGATAGGTGCTGCAAAAGCCGCACAAATAAAAGCGGCCTTGGAAGTTGGCAAGCGGATGGCCGCAAAAACTTCAGGGAAGAAAATAAAGATGAAATCCAGTCGGATTTTCTTCGAATATTTTTCACCCTTTTTGAAAAGTCTGAAAAAAGAAATAGTAAAAATCGTGCTTCTTGATCCCAAGCTTCAATTAATAAAGGAAATAACCATTTCCGAAGGTAGCTTGAATGCGAGTATCGTTCATCCCAGGGAAGTTATGATTCCGGCTATTAAAGAATCTGCCGCATCGTTCGCGCTAATTCACAATCATCCCAGTGGAGACCCGACACCAAGCCAACAGGATTTAGAGATCACCCACAGGCTCAGTAAAACAGGAAAAATAATTGGAATAAACATGGTCGACCATATTATCATCGGTGGCAACGATTTCTTCAGTTTTGCAGATGAAGGACTTTTATAAAAACACTTTAATTTTCTGATCAAAAAAAATGGAACGTGTAAAAAATCTTCTTAATATCAGTGCAGATTTGAAAAAGAAAGTAGCTGAAACGCTTTCTTCTGAAATATTGAATGCAGCACAGCAAATCAAAAGCAGACTCGACTCAGGAGGTAAATTATTATTAATGGGCAATGGTGGAAGCGCGGGAGATGCCCAACACATTGCAGCTGAGTTAGTGGGTCGGTTTAAAAAGGAAAGAAAAGCCATGCCCGCGCTCGCCTTAACGGTCGACACCTCGTCTTTAACTGCTCTTGGAAATGATTATGGATTCGATACTATTTTCGAACGGCAAGTCGAAGCTCATGCAAATAAAAACGATGCAGTCATTGGTATTAGCACCAGCGGAAACTCTGAAAATGTGTTGCGGGCTGTCAATAAGGCCAACTCTATCGGCGCATACACCATCGGACTTCTTGGAAATGATGGTGGAAAATTAAAAGATGCCGTAAACCTTCCTATCATTATC
>JAJDBA010000227.1 GCA_029261675.1 Nitrospinaceae bacterium | reverse complement strand
GTTTTTGTTGATGGCCAGTACATGACTTCTTACCGTGCAGATGGCCTGATCATCGCTTCTCCCACAGGTTCCACCGCTTACTCTCTTTCAGCGGGAGGCCCCATTATCCATCCCAGCATGCGAGCTCTGGTGCTCAGTCCTATTTGCCCTTTTGCCCTAACAAACAGGCCCATTGTGATACCCGATTCTGCAACGATCAAAGTACAACTAACAACCCGTAATGAAGATGAAGACGTAAGAGTGACACTGGATGGTCAAACAGGCTATTCCATGAAATCGGGAGATATTCTGGAAGCAAAAAAAGCAGACATCCCTGTAAAGCTTGTTCAAACTCCCGGCAAAAATTATTACCAGCTGTTGAGAAAAAAACTGCATTGGGGTGGCACCACAGAAAATGATTTATGACTTTCTGAATCCCTAACACTTAATCCCAGCCATTCGACCATGAACCAAAACATCATTGCCTGCGAGAAAAAGGTAGATATCGGCACCCGTGTGGTTTTATGGAACGAAAAAGGCGGTTTCGCATGCCCCAATAGACGCGGACGGAAAGCTCTAAGCCAGCACTCCTCAGTCTTAAATGATGCGCCGACGCAAAAATCCTCAAATTATAAAATTAAAAACCCTCAAACCGCCTACCGCGAATTAATAAAAACCGTCCATCAGTTTATTCTGCATTACGATGTTTGCTACACCTCCTCGCACTGCCATCAATTGATGCTGGCAAGCTCATTTAAAGGAAGTCATTTTTATCTGGACCTCGATGGAACTCTTTATCAAACTTGCGACTTATATTGGAAGACCAATACCGCACCGGCTGATGATAAAAAAGGCAATGAAAGAGCCGTGCATGTAGAAATAGCCAACCTGTCTTGGGAAGCGTTAGCAAAACAGGCCGAATATTTCCCCTCAAAAAAAGATAAATATAAAAAAACCGGGAAGGGTTGGAAACTCAGCCTCCCCGGTGAATACAAAACAATGAGTAATTCTTTTAGTGCAATTCCTTCTCGTGCTTATGGAGAGAGAGGCTATTTTAGTAAAAAAATTAACGGGAAAGTGGTCCGAATGTGGGACTTCACCGAGCAACAATATGAAACATTGATAAAACTTAGTTTTGGGTTGAACCAATTGCTTCCTGCAATCAAATTAAAAGTTCCGCTCGACAAAAATACAGGGCAACACCCTCTGGATCGCCTGAAAAACTTTTCACGGTTTACAGGGATATTGGGACACTGCCATGTTCAAAATGGGTCGACCGGCCTCGAATGCAAATACGATCCTGGTTCTGCTTTCAACTGGGCACGTCTTCATAAAGCTTTTAAAAAAGTAAAACCTTAAAAATAGTTGACCTTTTTGCCAGATTGAGGGAAGCTGGGCCTATCTAAATCACTCATTAAAATTTTTTTACTCTAAAGATTCGTGCGTCTACTTATTTACAGTCTTATATTTCTTTTTGCTGGCTTTGGCATCACCTCTCAGGTTGCAGCAGAGACTTGGTATGTGAAGAAATCTGCGACCAAGTTACAAGCCGAGGCAAAGGCGCGCTCCAAAGTATTGGGCAAGTTAAACAAAGGAACTCCTGTAGATGTTCTGGGGAAATCCGGGAAATTTTATAAAGTCTCTGCTGGTGGCGAGATGGGGTGGATTTTCAGATTCAAATTAACTAAAAACGCACCTTCGGGCGGTGGTGGAGACGGCGATGTGTTGGGCGCATTGGGCGGACAACAACAGATCGCCGCTCGCGAGTCTGCCTATGGTTCTAGCATCCGTGGTCTCAGTCCTGTATCTGAGCAACATGCCATTAAAAAAGGCGCATCACCTGCAAGCATTGAATCTGTAAAAGAAATGGAACGGTATAAAGTCGATGATGAAGCCTTGGACAAGTTTCTTGAACAAGGCCGACTAGGAGCCTATGCGGATTAGTTTATGAAAACTAAGTTCATTATTCTATGTTTTTTAGGTGCGCTCTTCTGGGCAATTCCTTCACACTCTTTTAACTTTGGCAATATTCTAAAGGAAGTGGAAAAATCCACTCGACCACCCGAGAAAGCCCAACCGAGTAAAGAAGAGGAACCAAAACCCACACAAAGTCCGGCGCAAAGTTCTCAGCAAAGCTCCGGACAAAGTGGAGGCTTGATTGGCCTTGGTGATTCGTTGGGAATTTTTGATAAGAAAACATCCAAAATATTACAACAAAGTGTCAACACACTGAAATCCCTACAGCCCATTGCCTACGAAGAGGAAAAGGCCATAGGTGGGCGGCTCGCCGTTGAAGTTTTCAATCGCTATGGCGGTGCTTACGAAGATCCTGAACTGCTAAGCTATATCAATCTGGTGGGACAGGCCGTTGCTGATGTTTCCAGTCGGTCCGATATCGATTATCATTTTGCAATTTTAAATACGGAATTCCCTAATGCCTTTGCTACCCCCGGTGGCTATGTGTTTGTCAGTATCGGCTTATTAAGAATGATCGAAAATGAAGCTGAATTAGCCGGCGTACTTGCTCACGAGGTTGCTCATATCGCTCGCAAGCACGCTCTGCAAACGCTAGAAAGAAGCCGCAGCTTGCAAGGTGTTAGCTCATTAACTTTAACGGTAATGGACAAAGACCCCGGACTGTTCGATAAACTTATCGACGAAGTTTCCAATGTGTTGTTCACCAAAGGTCTGGATAAGAATCTGGAATTTGAAGCAGACAAATATGGAAGGGAGTTTGCCTATCGCACAGGATACTACCCTGGAGCCTTGAAAAGATTTATTCAGAAATTAGGAGCCAGCAAAAAAAATCAGGGTTCCATTTTTTCGAGCACTCACCCCACGTCGAAGGAAAGATATAGTCTCCTGCAAAAATCTTCATCCCGCTACAAAAAAGCATCTCGATACCCAACCTTGGGGAAAAGATATGAAGTAGCTATCAAAAGGCAAAACTAAAATGGCAAATAATTCCATCTTTCGAGATGAGCTTCCAGGCGAGAAGAAAAGCATTATAAATCTTTTGATGACGGGCTATATCGTGGTCATCTCCTGCCTCGGTTATGCGGCTTTTTTCCTTTATGTTCAGCTAGGGCAGGTAGAGCGCATTGTAGGAACCATGAACACCGAAACCCTGGAACCGAAGCAACTGGAGTTATTAAAAGAACGCGTCACACGCAGTGCAGGTCAATTGAAAAATGAAATGCTTGGGATGGCGGTATTCGGCACTATCATTTGTGTGATCGGCGGACTTTATACCATCAGCATGGTGATCCGCCCCCTCAAGAAACTGGTACAATTTGCGGAAGAAAATGGCAAGACAGAACTGCCTGAGATAAAGTCTAATACAGAATTAAAACAACTGGCAACGGCTATTGAGGTATTGACCGATAAATTGAACCAGAAAAAAATAAAATAATTCGATGAGATTCCATTTTTAAAAAAAGCATGTAATCGAACAAAAAGTTAAAATCACTAGGAGCGTGCTAATAAACCCCATAGTGCTTATTCTTCCTTAGTTCCATGCCTAGAAGAAGTGTCAGGCGAATGTTCGGCTTTTTCCAGCTCTTCTTCGGCTTCTTCTTCTGCGTTCATCAGTGATTTCACGGACATATGGTCGCTGAGGATGAAGTAGATCCCACCTGCGAATACGACAAAAAACGATGCTGCCCACACAACCATGCCGAAACTGACGGCGGTCACTTCTGCTTCGCCCATGATTTCGTGCAAGGCTATCAGCACCCCTGCGTTATAAGACCCAAGAAAGGCTGGGGTGGGTAACACGGTAATGAGGATGCACACCATCACAGTCAAAATCAGGAGTGAGTCTAATGTCTGGGTTTGCAAATCGAAGGCGAGGTAAAAGGGGTAATACAACGCTACGATCAATGACCAAGTCAAAATCGAGAATAGGGTGATCTGCATTAAGGCTTTTTTATCTTTGATGATCTGGCATCCCAGAGCAAACTCGCCCACCATATAAATTATTTTTTCTTTCCATTTTTCGGATAGGGGGCGAATGCACCAGCTTATCCACGATTTTACTTTTTCTTCCTGCCAAGCAAGCAGAAACATGAATCCTAGTAAACCCATGACAAGAATAAAGCAAACGCGGCCAAACCCTATTGCCATGCTCTGCACGGAGACCCCTGAAAAGGTCAGGTTAGGATCGAACATTTCAGCATTGAACACAAAGACCCAGACGAAAATAGCCATCAGGCAAACGAGGTCAAACAGCCGTTCAACGATGATCGTTGAAAATGCTCCGGAAAAGGTGATGTTGTGTTTTTTCCCTACCACATAGGCGCGTAATATTTCACCGGCTCGAGCAGGTAGGATGCTCCCCATAAATCCGATCATTAACGGTGAAAAAATCTCTTTAATGGGGATGTGCTTAAAAGGACGCAACAGTGCCTGCCAGCGGTAGGCGCGGGTAACGTAACTGAGACAAATGAGGGCCAAACCCGGCAATATATAAATGAGTTCTGCGTTTTTTAACGAGGCTGCGAACTCTTCAAACGAAATGTTTCGAAGGGTGTAATAAAGCGCACCGAAAGCGATGGCTAGTCCTATCAGGGTTTGTCGTACTTTTTTCAATTTGACTCCTTAAGCAGGGCTCTGGCTTTTTCGATATCTTTATTTATCTGAACGACCAATTCATCTTTCGACTTGAATTCTATTTCACTACGGATGCGGGCGATGAACTCCACCTCGATTTCCTTCCCGTAAATCACTTGATTGAAATCGAAGATATGGACTTCTACGCTCAATCGGTCGCGGTGGAAGGTAGGATTAAACCCGATATTCGCAACTGCATCGTAGGTTTTATTTTGATAGATCATACGCACGGCATAAACGCCTGTTCCTGGAATCTGCACCTTGCTGGTGTCGATATTAGCGGTGGGGAAGCCGATCGCTTGTCCCGTTTTATACCCGGCAACAACGGGTCCTTCGATAGAATAATAGCGCCCCAAAAATTTTCGCGCGGACTCCATGTTTCCCGATTCGATTGCTTCTCGTACATGAGAACTGCTAACGGTTAACCCATCGAGTTGGAATGGTTCGACCACATGAACGATGAAACCAAACTCTTCTCCCATTTTTTTCAAGTAGGGAATGGTGCCTTCGCGGCCGCGGCCGAAGGCGTAGTCGAATCCGACTACCATTTCTTTAACGCCAATTTTTTCGCTGAGAATATTTTTCGAAAAGTCGCGCGGTCGTTGGTCCGCAAACTGGCGTGTGAAATCGGCGCAAATGACGCTATCAATATTACAGGCTTCGATGAGTTCCATTTTTTTGTGGAAATGGGTGAGCAGGGGCGGAACTTTTTCGGGAGCAATGATTTTTAAAGGATGTGGCTCGAACGTGAAGGCAATGGAGGTACCCCTTTTTTCCAAGGCAATCTCAGCCGCTTTGCGAAAAAGAATCTGGTGACCTACATGCACCCCGTCAAAATTGCCCAGAGTCACTACGGGGTAGGGAAAGGGACCGCTTATATTTTTGGTTCCGCGTACTATTTTCATAAATCTTACCCCAGTCTACCTCAATGGACTGATTTTTCAAGTCCTTGACGCATGGAACTGTAAAATAGTTGTCTTGGAATAGATGAAAATCGGTTCCTATTCTGCTAAAATAATCCTACCCGAATAAAAAGGAGCGCATTGAATGTTTGATATCGGATTTTTTGAGCTGATGGTAATTATGGGAATCGCCGTTGTGGTGATTGGCCCGCAAAACCTTCCTAAACTTGCAAAAGCAATCGGTAAAGGTTGGGGAGAGTTTCAACACACTTTCAGCGGACTGAAACAAGACGTTATGGACGAAGCCGAAGGCCTCAAGCAAACGGTTAATATCGATGCCTTGGAACAAGATATCGGAGCGGCTACGAAAATCGATGTCGATGTTAACCTTTCTGAAATGGATCTGGATATCGCAGGCGATATCAAAAAAGATCTCTAGACGGCAGGGCAAGCCCTGCGGCTAATAGGTCTATTCTTTTTTGTTGATACTGTTCTCGTCAAGCTTCTAGATGGAGCTTTTTAAACCCGTCCATCTAAACCTCCCTCACTAGAAAAATATCTTGTTAATATGCATAAACAATTTTGTTTGGAGATAGCGTCCTGACCTTTAGAGTCCAGCGTCACGCTGGTGCGGAGCAGTATGATTAGTTCTGTTACATTTCATCCTTTTATTTCACATTTTCCACCCGCCTTATTTGTTGCGGGGCTGGCCTTGCTTTATCTATCGAAAAAGAGAAACGATCCGAAACTCGGTTCCGCCGCGAGTTTTAATTTTAGTCTTGGTTTGATGGCTGCTGTTGTCGCCAGTTTTTCGGGAATGGTTTCGGTTGATATCAATTTGCGCACAACGATAGATGTGGAAGGGCACCAGGGTTATTCTTTCTTGTTCACCGTCCTCTACGGTTTTGTTACGGGTTACTCCTATACCAACTCTTTTTCTAAGACGGCTCAGGGCTTTTACGCTGTGGGATTATTAACTATGTGCATTTGCCTATTCTCCGGTTATCAGCTTGTCCACTCGGCGTGGGGCCTATAGTCCACTGGGCGTGGAGCCAATAGGTCGATTCTCATCAAGCTATCAAATACGGTTGAGCCTTTTACAATAGGTTTGCAATTGCTTTCTAACCTAGAGCAGATAAATATCTTGTTAATATGCCTAAATAATTTTGTGCGCAGTTGGGGCCCTGACCTATTGGCCCCACGCCGAGTGGGGGAGGTCGAAGCGGTGGACGAGTTCGCCGCCGTAGTAACCGGTGCGGAGCACACAGACGAGACCTGCGGCAAGGGCTAGGAAGTAAACCACTCGACCGAGTGGACTACGAAAGTAGCGGGAAACGAGCATCGCAATAAGGAAAGTACCTGCGGTGAGAAAAGCAAAACGCAGGTGCCCGGAAAGAAAGTCTTTAAATTTTTCGGTATTGCCCAGACTCAACATCCCTAGAAACCCCACCAGTAATACAGGAAAAATGCACCAGAACCCTAAACGTATGTTGAACCGACCTGCTGTTGCAACCACCTCATCTTTTCTTAAGCTGCCATAAAATTCAAAGACTACACCGCTGGTTAATAAGGCAACGGGGAAGTGAACGATTAAGGGATGCAACTTCGCAAAAAATATCATTTGGATTTAGAGGATTTTTTGCTACTGCTTCTCCGCCGATCAAGTTCTGCCAACATTATGCCCGCCGCTACGGAAACGTTTAAGGATTGCATATCTCCCTTTCCTGGAATGGTCACAAGCGCATCGCAACGGCTTTTTACGCGATCTGAAAGGCCTTCATGTTCATTGCCCAGTACCAGCACAGCAGGAAAACGAATTTTTGCCGAGCTTAGGGTTTCCTTTGCATTCGGGTCGGCACCCACTACGCACCAGCCCTGTTCACGACAATCCCTCAGTGAGGAGGATAAGTCACTGCTGTTATAAACCGGGACCGATTCCCAGCCCCCTTCTGCCAATCTTGCAGCGGAAGGGGTGATGCCTGTCACCTTCCCCGTGCCGGGCACTATCAAACCATGGGCTCCAAAATAAGCGGAGCTTCGTATGATCGCGCCCTGATTATGGGGATTGTCGATACCATCGAGAGCCACCACGATTCCATTTTCAGGGATACTGCCACGAATTAATTTATGCACCGATCCACAAGTGCGAGGACGCACCACCATGACAATTCCTTCGTGATGCATTGCTGCCGCCACTTTGTTCAATGACTCTTGATCCAACTGGCGAAAAGGAAGTTTTTTCTTAGCGCACCAGGCTTTTACTTCTTTTAATTCGGTTTCTCTAGCTCGACTAAAAAACAAGCGTAGCAAACTTTCAGGGCGTTTTTTAAACGCACTCATGCAAGCGTTCCAACCATAAAGAGTAAATTCTTCCTGCTTTTTGTGTTTCGCCCGATCCCCATCGGAATGGGTCTTCTGAAATACTTTGGGTTCTTTATCGACCACAATTATTCACTCACCTTTAATATAAAATGATTAAACTTCTTTACCGCGGATAGCACGCCATTCACTCGCAGGAACTTGGCACAGCCTAACTATAACAAAGAGAGTAAAACCTCAGTCCAGAAGCTTTACTCTAATAGTTCGCTCAGCCCAGTCTTGACCTATTGTCCCCACGGCGAGTGGACGGTTAGCCATGGCCGCCCATCATAAACTCTTCGTTGTCATCAAAGCGGAGGGGTTGCTGGTTTTGAAAGAATTCTTCTACCTTTTCCATTACCTCGGCAGTGGTTATGCACTCGAACATACTCTTGCGGAATTTTGCGGCTCCCGGATTTCCAAACGCAAGCCAAGCTGAGAATTTTCGCAATAAAATGAGAGAAAACCGCGTGTCGTAATGTTCCATTAAACTTTTTCGATAGCGATGGATTATTTCCAGGCAAGAGTTGTCGTTGCTCAATCCAACGCACTCATTAAATATTCCGGGATTACGCAAAGCCCCTCGGCCTATCATAACCGCATCGACTTTTGATTCCTCTAATCTATTCTTTGCTTGCTCCGCGCTACGAATATCTCCATTGCCGATGATAGGAAGTTTCGCCTCCGATTTAACTTCTGCCATTAAGTTCCAATTGGCTTTGCCGTCGTAGCCCTGAGCACGAGTGCGCCCGTGTATTGCAACCCATTCACAGCCTGAATTGTAAGCCGCCTTGACGCATTCGTGTATGGTCAGTTCTTCT
>JAJDBA010000226.1 GCA_029261675.1 Nitrospinaceae bacterium | reverse complement strand
TAAATCTTTTTCCAGAAATTGACTTGGTCAGAAAGCCCCGGAGGAGTGGTAAAATGGTAATTGCTTAGAGTGTGGGTTTCATAGGAAAAACTGGCATTAGCAACCGACAAGCAAAACGGCGCCACAAACAAGGCGAGAGCCAACCCTACACTTCTAATCGTCTTGATCAAGTTATGACTTTCTATTCAAAAATTATAAAAAATAATTTGATAGCAGATCCGTTAAAGCAGTAAATACGCATCTAACTATAGATAACATATTGTTTTCTAAGGATATCAGAGGCCCAGACTCAGGTCAAGATGAATTCAGGTGAATCTTAGCCGCTTATACAATCCTTTTCGTTTTTCTTTCACTTCCTCTGCTCGGAACTTGGATAATTCTGGTTGAGTTGATAGACCCAGGCAAGAAGCTCTGCCACCACTTTATATAAAGATTCCGGGACTTCCTGGCCCACATCAATTTCCGAAAGCAAATGCAGTAGATCCTTATCTTCACGTATGGGAATATTATTCTCCCGCGCCATTTTTATAATATTTTCAGCCACCCAACCCTGCCCCTTTGCGGTAACTTTAGGAGCTGCATGTTTCCCTTTTTTATATTGTAGAGAAACAGCTCGTTTGGGTGGTAAAGGATTCTCTTTTTTCATGTTTTAACACTCAAAAGAGAGGTATTCTGACTTACAAGTAATTCAATTAAATTATCTTTAATGGGAGTTACCTCTTTCTGCGTACAACATTCCACAGTTGTATTAAGATCCTTTTTTCCCATACGTTGTTCAAACTCGGCTGAGTTGTTGCGAATAAAATCGGCCACATCCTCCTGCTCCACCTCCATTCTTACCGCCAGATTTTCGGGACTGACTTGAGCATTGATTTTAATATTTCCCAGGGCCGAAAGATTCAGAAAAAATGCCATATTATAAGTTTCTTTATTCTTTTTTTCCCCATCTTGCCCGTCCTCTGAGTCTTCCCGAATGAAAAGATTGATTGTCTTTTCTCCTGGGCTGAGTGGATTGGGTATCTGCAATACTAAAGGCTGATTTTCTTGCGTCGCAACCCGCGAAGAAAGCTGGTTCAACTCAATACTATCTAAAGAAACTTTAACTCGTTGCTGGAAATCGGATATTTTCTGGCTCTGATTTTGATTCGGTATTTTTTTTATGTTTTTTTCGGTTACCTGTAGTAAATCAAGCAATTGCCCTTTTAAGTCCCTGGTAAGTTCCAACCGAACTTTAGGGTCCTCAGCTTGCGTCAAAAATTGTTTTACCTTGGCCTCATAGCGAACACCCGATTTTTCCACTTGCTCTTCAATTTCAACTTCACCCGGAGTAACCCCAGGTTTTGGAGTCAAGACTTGTACTGTTTCTCGAAGTTTCTCTATAAGCTGTGGCTGAATTTGTAATTCTTTTATTATTGGGGAACTCAGAATATCCCGAGTTATTTCTCCAACCAGTTTTCCCAAAGGCGTGCGGGAAGGCAAATAGGGTTTAATCAATTCAATTTCCACAGTACCGGGCTTTTTCCCCGGTGGGTCGAGAAAAATTGGTTTAAAATCACTATCCGTTTTTTCAAATTGGATACGAATAGTAGTATCCGGCCGGTACAACTTGGCGTTTTCTGTCTTCACGAGAAACTCTTGATCCTCAAACTGAACCGACAAGGTATTTGCATCAACAACACGATTGACATTGACCTGAACGATCCTATCAGGAGGAAGCTTCAACTCATTGATTTTTTCAGTTTTCAAGATCTCTGGCTTATTTTTGCGCGAGAGGTTTGTCGTATAGCCTTCTTCCTGAACCTTCTGTTGTGGCGGTGGAACCAGCTTCAAAACAGGCTCAGGACTGACTTTTTCAACCCGGGCGTAAATTTTCTGCCCTGGTTTGAAAGAGTACTCAGGCTTTGCCGCAGCTGAATTATCCTGTGTTTTCAGCCTTGGCAATTCCGCAACAACTTTTTGCCCTGCAATAGAAACTGTGGCCTTCCCTTTGGGAAGAAGCTTTATAATTTCTCCTTGCAATAGTTTCCCCGTCTGCAACTGATTTTTCAAAGCTAAAGGAATAAGCGGAGAGTCTTCTCCAGACAATATCTTAATTATCTTATTTACAAAGTTTGCAAGTGGTATAGACGGAATATCCAACGAAACACCTTCAAAAAGGGTTTAAAAATACTGGAACAGGACTTAGAAAAAAGAGTTGAGGCTACAGGCCCTATATTGCTTATCGGTCGATAAAATCCGGGCCATTATGACTATTTTTAGTAGAAAAGGAGTTGTTCAAAAAAGGGGGGGTATGTTTCAGGCGCGAATGTTGATTTTTCCTCCATGGTTTCCCTCCAAAGGTAAAATTTTCTCAGATTCCAACAATTCATCTTCAGAAACCGCTTTTTTTCTTAAAACTCGCACCCTCTTTTTCGCACCTGTTTCAGGATCGTTTTCTTCAACAAAATATGCGCTCTCCGGATCCTGAACTTCCGTGCGCTTCATTTCGTCTGTAACTTCCCGCTCTGTATTTGCCTGCTGCGCAGTAACATTGGGTAAAGATTGAATTGTCTGCTGTAGTTTTTCGGTGTGCGTACCCATTTGCAGAACTTGCTGGGTATTAACTTGAGGAGTTGTAGGCATGGCTGGCACCAGAAATTGTTATTACGTTGTCAATATAACCCGTTGGCAAGCAATGTCAATCCATGAGACCTTAATTATTTAACCATGAAACTTGAAAAAAACACATCGGTCACTGTCCCAGTTCCACTCAATAGAAGAGCGTTTGAAGCAGTAAGAATTTCTCTTTTTATCCTTTCTTCTGTGTTGGCTCTTTTATGAGTGAAATCACGGGGACGTTTTCTTCGTAATATCCCGTAAATATTTTTCCGTACCAGAGGTAAAACCTTATCAAGGTCTTTATTAAGCACACTGTTGCTCAATAACAGGTTTGCCGAAAGTGAAAGAAACCTGCCAGTTTCCTTGCCATCTTTCCGAACCGGCAGAAAAAATGGCTCCAGCTTATAAATATTCACCTTCTCAACGACACTGGTTTCTTCTTCTTTAATTTCTTCCTCTACTTGCTCTTCCTCAACAGGGACCGCTTCCTCCTCAGCACCCGACATCATGAAGTAAACCCCCGCTCCAATTGCGATGAGTAATACCAACGCACCGCCTCCAAATATCATAAGGAGCTTTTTATTGGAAAGAATCTTCTGGATTTTACCTTTAAGCCCTGGTGCTGCGGCCTCAGCATCTCCTCCGGCAGCTTCCAATAACGCCTCAAGCTCTGCCGCCTCGTCAGAGGATAGCTCCTCTTTTCCTTCCTGATCTTCAGCCATAGGTAATATCCATCGAATTAAAACATTTCATCATATTATTCTACGGATTATTGCGGGCGGAACTCAATATCAAGAGGTTGATTTTTCAATGTTTTCCGCCGCTAAAAGGACTAATTTTGCATATACAGCTTTAACCTGGGATCGCAAATTGTCCTTATCCAATGTATTTTCAAGAACAAAATCTGCATATCGTATTTTTTCTTCACTG
>JAJDBA010000225.1 GCA_029261675.1 Nitrospinaceae bacterium | reverse complement strand
ATCCTCAACAATATCCTTCTCTGATTGAAAAAAACCTGGTTTTTTATGCGGGATATACGGTCCTTTTTTCGCTTTATCTGAAGGGACAGTGTATTTCATTAAGGCCGCAAGAGTGCCATAGGTTAGATTTAATCCATATTTATCATTTATCAGCTGTAATTTAGTTACCAATCGAAGAGTTTGAGCGTTGCCTTCAAATATTAGGAAATCTTTTTTCATGGCTTCAGTTATATCTTTAACCTCAAAAATTTCTTTTTTCTTTTCAAACCAGGTTCTAATCGAAGTTTCCCCCTGATGTCCAAAAGGAGGATTCCCTAAATCATGAGCTAATCCAATTGCAGCAAGCATGGAAGGAAGGTTTCGTTCGGGAAAAACCGTATTTGGAAAAATTTTGGTGTCATACGCCAATATAGTTCCTATAGAACGACCTAGGTTTGCTACTTCTTGAGAATGGGTTAAGCGTGTTCTTACGCTATCAATTTTTTCTAATGGAAAAACTTGGGTTTTATTTCCTAGCCTTCTTACGGGAGTGGAAAAAAGGATGCGATCATGATCCCTTTCAAAGGGTTTTCTAGGATCTTCAATATCACTGTCCTTTTTATTAGGGTCGGAAGGTTTCCGTCTGTTCTCATTGAACAATTTTTCCCATGCCATTTTATTTGTCATATTAATTTGCCTCATTCAAAATAATTATTGAAAACCATTAATTCGACCTTTTTTCAAAAATACTGCCCAATCTGCATATAAAAAATTTTTATTAAATTGCTTCACTCCCAATCGTCAAAGAAAAAAATTTCCACTTATTTTCATTAATGATTTGTCCTTCCTACTCTTTCCTTCTCTAACGTATCAATTATTTGACAAATGGGAACATTCCGAAAGGTGGTTTCTCCCAATCCTGAAAGTATACATCACCATGCACAAGAACCTCCGGAATTGCATTTTCCCTCATATCCCCTTTCCAGTATCGCAAGGCATTTTCCTCCCAATGCTCAGATATACAGTCCAACCACAGCGAATCGGCAGTGTGGAGAATTGAATCCTCCTTTACGTAGACTTCTAGGACAAGCCTCTCCTCTCCTCTGAACCATGTTTCATTTAGTTGGTTAGAGAATTCAAAATCATCGAGAAGAAAAATTGCACCCTTCCTACTTGGCAGATATGGAAATTTATTCTTCCTGACATTTTCCCAAACTCTTTCCTTCTCATCAAACATTGCCCTTAGGGAATATGGCGAAACTGCATTTTCCAAATTTGGCATTGTATTAATATAGGATATCGAAGAACACCATCCTTTACTAAGGAAGACGTTGTGCAGAAGAAAAGAGCCTGGGTGAGCAAGGTGCCAATAAGTTTTGGGGAAAAACTTGGAAGCTTGGCCGTTATTTTCTATCATAAACTATCATTTATAAGCATTGAACTCATATCTACTCATTCAAAACCTGACAATCCAAATTTCTTCATTTTTTTTCTCTTATTTCAAGTTTGAAATGAGCACAAACCTTGTTGACTAAATCAATAGCCTTTCCAGCCTCTTTCTGTGCTACACGAATCTTTTCGCTATTTAAGTGCGCTTTTTCATGGACTATTTCTCGTCGCACCTCTCGGTAATGCTCACAAAGTCCAATTATTGACGGGTCATCACACCCTAATAATTTAAGTTTCACTTCATATTTTTCATTATCAAATTTCTTAAAAACGCCGACACCTTCTTTTTCGACAATAAGCAAATGAAGTAACGACTCAAGCCATACCCCTGAGAAAACAATTACAGTTAGTGCACTCTTAAAGCTTTTTCTATCAGGATCATAAGAAACAACCCAACCAGGCTTACCTCCTGGTTTCGGTCGCCTGTTTGAATCTAGATCTTTGCTCATAGCCGCAAAAGATTGTTGAGCAATCTCATAGAAAATAATGTGATTTGTGTGAACAGAGGAACTTTGATTATCTTCTATCATGACATCCTCACTTACTCTTTCATTGTGTATTTTCGGTAGTCTTTAATAAGATTTATGTATCTCAAATGCTAAAAAGATACGATTTTGCCACAGTGAGGCCTCGCTTCTTTTTCTAAAGGACCAATAATAAAAAAACCTACTCAAAGCCCGGATCAATCGGCACATTTAAAGGGGTCTAAAGTAAAGATAAATAAAGGGCTCAAGTCTTTACTTGACTACATATCTTCAGGAAATCTTATTCCATAAAAAAATGGCCCCGGTGATAGGTCTATCCCTTGGTCCCGCTTCGTCGATTAAAATGTTTATGTTGAATCTGATTTTTCTAAAGCAAACCTCTCAAAACGCAACAAAACCAAATATCGGTTGTCGCCAGACTTTAGCTTGGTTAAGTCGATATTATCAAGAAAAGGGGGCTTTGTCCCCTATTGGTTTTTTTCGGATGGGAATTTGGAGGGTGTTTAAATGAAAAAAACTGGCGTCCCCAGCGGGATTCGAACCCGCGTCGCCGGCGTGAAAGGCCGGTGTCCTGGGCCAGGCTAGACGATGGGGACGCTCTGTTTCTTTTTGATCATGATGCTTGCATGA
>JAJDBA010000224.1 GCA_029261675.1 Nitrospinaceae bacterium | reverse complement strand
CATTGGCATTAAGGATGTGTTGGATTATTTGAATCAGGCAATAGATCTAAAAGTTACTGGAAATGAAATATATGAAATAGGTGGGCCAGATCAAGTTTCGTATAAAGAACTCATTCAAGAATATTCGAGACAACGAGGGCTGAAAAGGTTATTAATCCCAGTCCCAGTTTTAACTCCTTGGTTATCGAGTTTATGGCTGGCCTTGGTGACGCCAGTGTATGCCCGAGTCGGAAAAAAGCTCATTCTAAGTATTAAAAATCCTACTCTGGTTAAAAATGACAAGGCCCTGATGATTTTTCCTATCATTAAACCAATGAAATTTTCTGAAGCAATTTCCCTTGCCTTAAATTTGAATTAGCCCCGGTTGTCCCCAAAAATCTCCCTTTAGCTAATGATGTAGTAACGATCAGCCATCATTTGCAACCTTCTTTCTTAGCTGACCCCGTCTTACCTGTTTCCTTGTTTTTTAATAATTAAAAATAATTAACTTTGCCTTAATGAGGACTTAATAATAAAACCTTATCCTTAGTATATGAAAACGGCAAAAGAAGTTTTTAAAGTAACATATTGTTATGATTATAACCGATTGTTCAATGTGATTTTCCATGCTGGATTGATCATAAATATGTTTTTTGTAACTTGGTTGTTGTTGACGTTTAGTGGAATTTTTTAAAAACTCCCCATGGATCGCTTGCCTTTCTCCTGAATACCCTCCTCCTCACTTGCTTAATGGGGAAAGGCGGAGCGATCTATTTTGTCTGGCCATAAAATTGAGAAAGCCAATAAAGATGAACCAATTCTTAGGTGGTCAGGAGTTTTAAACCTGATTGGATGGTTTTTGTTTTTTTTATTAATTATTTTTTACCCAAGTATCCTCAATTTTGAATAAGCCTTAAAGAAGGAGCAAATCATGAAATTTTTTTTTAGCCATTTAATTGTTTTTTTTCTTGGATGGGCGGGTGCTGTTTGGAGCTATTCGGATTTAATTTATCCCAAATAAATTGAATAGGATCACCTAACAGAGAACCCGCGATTACAGGATTTCAACATATAAAGGAATTAACTCATGAATAATTTAAAAGTCCTATTAAACACGTTGCTGATATTCGGAATGCTTGCCACTCCGTCTTTTGCTGGTGACCATAAAGCTGTTACCATTTCCAAACCTCTGCAGGATTCAACTGTGGCAAGTCCACTAGAAGTTTGCATGAGTCCCTGGGGTGCAATAATTGAGGCTGATAATGATGTGAATGAAGAGAAAAGGAATAATTACATCTTAGTTGACGTGGATTTACCCTCGGATTTGAATCAACCCATAACTAAAGATTCAAATCATATCGCTATGGATGATGACACTTCGTGCACAATTTAATTTTTATAAGGATTAAAATAGGGTGATATTTATTGCTACTCCCTCTTGCTAGGGTTAAAAAATGTCCGAAAGTTGATTTTTGGAAATGTGAAGGGGGCATGAAGGGGTAAGTCCACTCATTATATCAGCTTAAATTCCTCTCTAAACATTTCCACCCTTACACAGCCCAAAAAGTAAGAAAAGATACCTAACTCGTTATAGTTACTTCCTGCCAAACTCACCTGCCGACTTAACTCGCTCTCCGACATAAATATCCCTTTAGAGATAAATTCCCTGACCCTTGCTATTTATATTTGATTAAAGTATTATTTCGAAGTCATTAGATTTTAACTTCTAATTTACATAGAAAATTGCGCTCTAAAGCTCCTAAATGACTAATTTAATAAAGATTGAAAAAGGTGTGACTTTTTTGCGAGAAGGGGATCAGGGAAGTTCAGCCTATTATTTAATTTCCGGAAAAATGATAGCAGTAAAAAATATTAATGGCAAAAGTGTAAAGCTTTCCGAAATTTCCTCAGGATCAATATTTGGAGAGATTTGTTTGATTGATAATCAAACAAGGACAACCAGTATTGAAACGTTGGAGACTTGTACTATTCAACAAATCGATTCAAAAAATATTGAAAATATCATTAAAAAAGATCCTGTTGTTGGCTTGGCTATAATCAAAACTCTGACAGTCAGATTCAGAAGTATTATGGAATTGCTGGAGTCCGAAAACCTGGAATAGGGAAAGCATCTCCATTATTTAAATTGATAAGTTAAACTTAAAAACATCACTAAACTGTCGTGGACACAATCGAAGTTAAGCGAGGAAAAGTATTTTTGAAAGAAGGGGAGTATGGAAGCGATGCCTATTTTTTGAATTCTGGGAGAATGGATGTACTAAAGATTTTAAATGGTAATGAAGTAAAGATTGGTGAGCTACTTGCAGGGTCAATTTTTGGCGAAATATGCTTGATTGATAAACAAACAAGGACATCCACAGTTTTGGCAGTAGAAAACTGCGTCATACATAAAATCAACCCGACTAATATTGAAACTATAATAAAGAAAAATCCTAAAATTGCATTGGCTATTATTAGAACTCTCAGTTCTAGATTTAGAAGCACTTTAAAATTAATAGACTCCAAAAAGCTGAAAACACGCTAATAAGTTTTTGACGAAAAAATGTTTTTGTTGGATTCTAGAAAATACCAGATTATTGAAATTTGGTAGTTTTTATAATCATTCCAATGAAGGTTTTTTTGTGTAAGAAAATGGTGAGTATTAATACTTTTAAGTTTTACATGAGTTAAAAATTTATCATTACAGGTATACAGGGCTCAGTTATGGAAAAAATTGAATTCTATATGAATGGTAACTTATCTACTATCCCATCAGATGCGTCTGCTAAAGAGGCGGCAATTAAAATGTTGGATGATTTGGTCTCATCGTTGATTGTCGTGGAAGGGGAAAATTATATTGGAATTCTGACGAATAAGGATATTACACAAAAACTAGTCGCTCTAGGTTTAGATCCAAATGAAACCGAGGTGGAAGCAATCATGCAAAGTCCATTGATAACTTTAGATGCTTCTCTCCCTATGGATGAAGCTCTTCTATTAATGAAAAAAAACATATCGGACGTATAGTTGCAACAACGGGAGGTCAGGCAGTTGGGGTTTTGTCTATTCATGATTTTGCTCGGTACCACTGCCAAAATATTTCTGATCCTGTTTCTGATTTTTGGAGTGATAGCGAAGCTTTATTAGATGAAGCAAAATTCAAATATGCTCTTAATAAGCTAGTTGCAGCCACAGCTAGTAATATGGGTGATTCTTCCAAAACAGCAATGGCTATAAGAGATCAAGAATCACTATCAATAATTATCAAATATGCTTTAGAAGAAGGGTTGAATGATTTTGCTGAGATACTAAAACTAGTAGTTGACGATAAATAACGGATAAGTAGGAAAACTACCCATCCTGATACTTTTCCCTGTAATGAAATCTCTTATACGTGATTGATTTTCAACGATTCTGACTTTTGTTTAGCTGTATAGTTTATTCGTATTCGATAAGCCATTTTCTACACTCCATCTTTTTGCTAAAAGATAAAGTGTTGTGTTAGTCGATTGAAGTCTTAGTCAATAGTGGATGTCACCAAACCCTTATATGTTTAATATTCGATCTGTCAGTTTAATGGGGTATTTAATAGTTTGAACGTTAACGTCTAAGAGCTTAGCGGGAAGGAAAAACGGGCTTTCCTTTTATATTCAGCAGTGTTTGAAAGAACAATAGAGTTTTAGGAGGTGGGAGTTTGTTTTTCAGGAAGTTTGATGATGAAGGCAGTACCTTCTCCAGGCTTGCTTTTGACAGATATGGTTCCATTATGTCGGTCGATTATCTTTTGGCAAATTGATAGACCTAAACCAGTACCTTCGTATTTGCTTTTCCCGTGCAACCGCTGGAATGGCTGAAATATTCTTTCTGCATATTTTTCATCCAAACCGATTCCGTTGTCCTCAACTACTATTTCCCAGTGACCAGTTTTTTCTTTTCTTCCCAAAATATTGATTTCAGGGTTTTTATTCTCCCGTTTGAACTTTAAAGAATTATTAATCAGATTATTGAATAATTGATCGAACTGGTTTTTAAAACCTTCTACTTTGGGAAGGTTTGAAATGCTTACTGTTCCATTATTTAATTTAAAACTATAGTCAAGTTGTTCGCAAACTGTTTTTGCTGATTTTTCTAAATCAACTATTTCATAGGACGATGATTGAGCTGAGACCTTTGAATAATGAAGTAGATCTTCAATAAATTTGCTCATTCGTTGGGAGGCATTTTGCATTCGCTGAATGCAATCACGACCCTTTTCATCTAAGTTTGAAGCGCACTCAATTAACCGGTCACCAAATACATTTATCTTTCGGAGTGGTTCCTGTAAATCGTGAGAAGCGATTTGTGCAAAATCATCTAAGTCTTTTTCTGCGTTTTTTCTTATTGTGATATCCAACCCATAAATGTTTAAATAATTCGCTCCTTCTATGGGAATGATATTGAAGACATACCATCTTCCCCCAATGTGATCTTCGAATTCAATGGGCTCCTGTAAAGAAAGGACCTTGCTAAGGTGTTCTTTCCATTCGGAAGGGATGTCACATCCAACCTGCCACTCAGGGGTATCGTCACAGCCAACCGCGCAGTTATATTTTTTATTTAATATTTTGGAGGAGTTATTTAAAAAAAGTAATTTCCCTTCTCTTGAAACTCTTAAAACGGGAAAGGGGTTCTCGGTGGTAAATTTTGATTCACTTTGAATTTCTTCTTCTGCCGTTTTTCGTCGGGTAATATCTCGGGCTGAAGCTAAAAAACAATTTTGGTTGTTCATTTTTATTTGTCCCAAATTCACTTCAACTGGGAATCGGGTTCCATCTTTTCTGCAATGTTCTCCTTGCAGAGTTATGCTAGAGCCTAGACACAATTCTTCCCAGACTTTTTTTAATTTTTCAGGACGAAAATTTTTCTCAACATCTATAACCGACATATTCAATAGTTCTTCGCGAGAATACCCCAAGCTCAAACAAGCACGTTCGTTAACATCAATAAACTTTCCGTCCATGTCATGCACAAAAAAAGCATCCGCTGCCTGGGTCATTATGGATCTGAAACGGTCCTCACTTTCTTCAAGCTTGCCAAGCGCTTTTTTCCCCTCAAGTACTACCCCGGCGACATAGGCTAATGAGTTGGTGAAATTTATTTTTAGATCTTCAATTCTGGCAGGAACTTTGTTGTACACCGCAAAGGTACCTAACACTTCTTTCTTCGAGGAAAGAATAGGGTGAGACCAACATGATCGCAATTTATGCAATAAAATAAAATCTCTAAAGTTCTTACATAATGGGTCTGATTCCATATCCTCTATTATTACCAGTTCTTTTTTGTATGCAGCCGAACCGCAAGAACCAGACAACGGTCCAATCTTCATTCCATTTATGGCTTGAATAAAGTCTACGGGTAAATTGGGGGAAGAACAGTTATGAAGGCTTTGATTTTCATCATTAAGAATAAGAATAGAGCACAATGAATCGGGAAACGCCTCTTCAATGCCGTTGGCTAAGACATCCATAACCTCATTAACAGAACAACCCCGCGCATATTTTTGCAACGCCAAATTTTGAATTATATATGCTTCTTTCATGGGTTATATTATTCAGAGAGAGTGGATATCATGAAATAGGATAACTCCCAAAATACAATACAATAAAATAAATAAGGGAAGGTTACAGAAATGTGTCAGCTTTGTGAATGTAATACTCAGGAAAGCAATGAGTACGTTTAATGACTGTAGACAATTAGACAAAAAAGAAAAATGGAAAGCCGCTTAACTCTTTATAAAACAAGTAGCCCCAAGGGGAATCGAACCCCTGTTTCCGGCGTGAGAGGCCGGGATACAAATCAATCTTACTACGGTAAGGTTTCCACAACTGGCTATATTATAAAGTTTTAAGCGGTTAGTCTTTCTTGGACAATCGCTTTTTTTGTGGGGAATCTTGTAGACAAAGTGTAGACAATTTTAGCGTTTGAAATTAGAAATTTTCACTTTTGAATCGTCCAAATACGGGAGAAGACCCATCACTTGATAGGCAGCTTCCGGCCAAAATCAGACATAATAATTATTCATTTTGGGGTACAACATGAACCAATTCACCATAAAGTAAACTGTCAATTCCAAATGTTAATATTACAAAAGATATTATGGGTAGAAAACTAGACAAGATAATCAAATAAAGCAAACAAAGCAAAAAGCCAACCACCAAAAACATTATCCACAAAAGTGATGCAGACCCCTCATAATTTGCCTTGGCCAACGATTTTCCATTGCAATTTGAACAAGTAGCCGGAAAGAGACTTGAGGCATACGCTTTTCTGAAGATAGAAATTCCTGGCTGCCCACAAATAGGGCAAACAAATTTTTTTGCCATGTTATTTAATTATTCTCAATGTCCGCTTTGGGTCGGAAAGCGACTCTCGATTAACCTTTTCCCTCTGCTTTGTTACCACTAATAACTTTTATCCGTTTCAGTCAGCTTGAAGATGTTACCGTTGATACTGGTAGCGGTTTGATCTTTTAGGTTAATTTTCCAGATAGACATCTAAGCGATAAAAGCCAGTATCCTGATAAAGCTGATAATCATTACAACAACTCCAATCACGCCAAATGTTAATGACGCTCTTTGAATCAATGCCCATGTTGGAACGAGTTTTAAGTTTCTCTCTTGAATATTTTTATTGTGTTCATCTAGTTTTTCAGAAAACTCAGGGACAGGGAAACCAGCTACCTTGTTAAAGCTATTGATCTCGCTTACCCTCAAATGCATCCCAAGAACTTCTGATATTATGTAGACAGCAGCAGATATGAGCACC
>JAJDBA010000223.1 GCA_029261675.1 Nitrospinaceae bacterium | reverse complement strand
TGGTCGTCAGTGGCGGGTATCTGGAAGTCACAGATAACCGCGTAACGATACTGGCTGAAACGGCTGAGTTTCTGCATGAGATCGACCGCGACCGCGCTGAGCGCGCCCATGCCGAAGCAGAAAAACGGCTGGGTCAAGCTGATATCTCTGAAGAAGAATACGTCGAAACGCAGAAGAAACTGTTCCGCGCCATCGCTCGCCTCGAAAACTCTGAGAACAACTAAAGTTCAAACCTCCCTTTTTTAATCCCCCTTCATTGGGAAATGATACACTGGATGTATTATTCCTATTCCTGATGGAGAATTTCCATGAATTATAAAAAAATAAGCTCTTTGATATTTGCGGGTTTGCTTTGTCTTGTTTCAATAACTTCCAGCGTCGAAGCTGGCAACCACCGCGATGAAAATGGCAGATTGAAAGTTTTGTATCATATTGACGGTAACGACGTAGGAGTTGCCAAATATGCAATGGCTCTAATCAATAAACATATGGAAGCAGAAGGCGGGTCCGGTAAGATTGATATCAAAGTGGTGGTTCACGGTCCTGCTTTGAAATTGTTTGATAAAAAAGATGCGGACCCAGTGCTAGTAAAAAAGCTCAAGATGATTATTGACAAAGGAGTGCAGCCAGAGATGTGTCAGGTATCAATGAAATTATTTGACAAACCTTTGGCTACATTATTGGATGGATTTATTCCAACTGTACATCCCGTAGCAGTTAAACGTATCGCTGATCTGCAAGAGCAGGGATATATTTATATCAAACCCTAGTAAGGTAGAGTATGAATAATGAGGAAGAATTAAAACAAGCTGTTTTGGCGTCCAGCCAAAAATGGATCGAGGCTTTTAATAAAGGGGATACCGATACTTGTGTTGCTGGATATCAGGTCGATGCAGTGATCAACGCCAAGCCTATGGGCACCTTTACAGGAACCGATGAAATCGATGCCTTCTGGAGGCCTTTTATGACCTCGGGGGCAGGTGAATTGAAATACAGTGAGGTGAAACTCGAAGTTATCGATGCATCTACTGTTTTATTGTCTGCAAGTTGGACCATGAATGTGGGACGCGGAATCATCACCAAAGAAAAATGGGTCCTGCAAAAGGGTGGTAATTGGTTATTGGCGGAAGACGATTTTGAAGTTCAGGAAAATTTTTAAGAGGAAAGATTTGTCTCACACCCTCTCCTCGAAAGGGGTGCTTGTGATAAATATTAGCTCTTAGCCAAATGGAGATATGTCCATATCAGACAACCCAAAGCGGACATTGAATATTACAACAGTGATAGGATATGTCATTTTTGGGGATAAATAAGCAACACTTATTTAGCTTGCTCCTAAGGCATCCAGTATTTTTTCTGAGGTTTGACTCCTTTACAGAAGGGTATAGAATATTAAGAACTAAGCTTTAGAACCAATCAAAATTTGTCAATATTATGCCTACTCCTCCCAAAGACAAATTAAATCTAGAAACGGACTTTCTCTTATACCAAGAAATCGTTAAGTATATTGCAGAAGGAATCTACCTTGTTAGCACCAAAGATCTTACTATTCGTTTCGCTAACCCCAAATTTCTTGAGATGTTCGGTTATAAAGAGGATGAAATTCTTGGACAACATGTTTCTGTTATTAATGCATCAACGGAAATGGACCCAATGGAAACGGCTTTACAAATAGCCAATAAATTGGAATTGGAAGGTTTTTGGCAGGGAGAAGTTCTTAATAAGAAGAAAAGCGGCGAGATATTCTGGTGCAATGTTGTAATTTCTTCTTTTAACCACAAATTGTATGGTGAAGTTTATATTTCGATACAATCTGACATTTCCAGTAGAAAAAGGGATGAGCAGAACTTAAAACAAATTAACCAATCCCTTCAGGAAAAAAATGAAGAGATGATGGACTTTTTTCATACGATTTCACATGATTTCCAGGCACCTTTGAGGAAAATTTCTATTTTTAGTGATCGTTTAGAAAATGAGGAAAAAAGTTTGGGGGAAAAGGGGGAAGATTATCTTAGACGTCTCCAAACCAGTTTAGCGCGGATGAATGAATTGATGGAAAGCCTTGTCGATTACAATCTGATTAGCTCGCCCAAAAATATACAAATGTCCTCTATCAACATCAATGAAATTATCGAGCAGGTTATTCAGGACTTAGAGATAGAGCTTAAGGAAAGTGATGCAAAAGTAGAAATAGCTAATCTTGTTTCCCTAGAGGCAAATCCTTTTAATATAAGAGGTTTATTTCATAATTTAATTTCCAATTCTTTGAAGTATCGTAAATCTGGTGTTCCTCCATTGATCAAGATTAGTGGCCAATACCCTCCAATACAAAATGGATATTATGAAATCTATGTTGAGGACAATGGAATCGGCTTCGATGAAAAACATACCGAACGGATTTTTAAACCTTTTGAGCGTTTGCATGGGATTAATGAGTATTCAGGAATAGGAATCGGACTCGCTCTCTGTAAAAAAATTGTAGAGCAACATAATGGTAAGATTGACGTAAAAAGTATAGTTAATAAAGGGACAACCTTCAAGATTACGCTTCCCAAAACTCACCATAAGTAATTAACGTTAGCGGAATACCTTATCGCTAAAGAACGCTTGTCTGATATTTGAATAAAGTAAGGATAAAGTGCTGCGTCGACCAGTTTAAGTCGCAGCTGAAAAGGGACTAGTTAGGGAAAAAGAGAACCAAGTTAGTATGATAAAATTATCATAGAAATTTCCTGTTTTCGTCGAATAGGTGAGGGCAGATATAGTGGTATTTAAATTACTAAAATTTTTTTGAGGTCACAATGTCTGGAATGAAAAAGTTTTTTGTTTTAAGCATGCTTATATTTGGTCTTATTATGGCGACTCATGCCAGTGCTAATGCGGGAACATTGACTAAAATGAATGTGAAAGTTGGATCTGGAAAAGAAGCGGTTGCAGGTAAGATGGTGAATGTTCATTATACGGGTTGGCTGTTAGATGCATTTGCTCCAAAAGAGTGTTTTGAACTCCCGCCTTTCGTTAGTAAGAAAGTTGTGCTGGGTTGCCTGGAGAATAAAGGGGCAAAGTTTGATAGTTCTCGTGATCGTTCGGGCAGCTTCAAATTTAAACTAGGGGCAGGGCAGGTCATCAAAGGTTGGGATCAAGGTGTGCAAGGCATGAAAGTTGGCGGACAACGGACATTGATCATTCCACCCTCTTTGGGTTATGGCTCACGGGGTGCTGGCGGTGCTATTCCACCCAATGCCACTTTAATTTTTGATGTCGAATTGCTGGACGTTCACTAGAGGTAGGGGGTCTAAAGATATTCCTTCAAATACTTGCCAGTATAAGAAGTTTTAGATTTTGTGATTTCTTCAGGAGTGCCTCCAGCGAGTATGCGTCCGCCGCCGTCTCCACCTTCTGGGCCTAGGTCGATGATATGATCTGCTGTTTTGATAACATCCATATTGTGTTCGATTATTACCACGGTATTCCCGGTATCCACCAGCTTTTGTAAAACTTTCAGTAAATGTTCGATATCGGCGAAATGCAATCCGGTGGTAGGTTCGTCGAGAATATAAAGGGTTCTTCCGGTGCTGCGTTTACTGAGTTCTTTGGATAACTTAACGCGTTGCGCTTCGCCACCGGACAAGGTTGTGGCCTGCTGCCCCAGACGGATGTAGTCCAAGCCTACATCTTTGATCGTTTGTAATTTGTTTTTTATTGCTGGGATATTTGTGAAAAAATCGTTACCTTCTTCTGCCGTCATGTTGAGAACATCGGCGATGCTTTTTCCCTTGTATAGAATTTCCAATGTTTCACGATTGAACCTTTTCCCCTGACAGACCTCGCATGTGACGAATACGTCGGGTAGAAAATGCATTTCAATTTTGATGACTCCATCGCCCTGACAGGCTTCGCATCGCCCACCTTTAACATTGAAGCTGAAGCGACCGGGTTTGTATCCACGCGCTCGGGCTTCAGGAACCTGGCTGAATAGTTCCCGGATGAGGGTGAACACTCCGGTATAAGTAGCGGGATTCGACCGGGGCGTTCGCCCAATGGGGGATTGATCTATATCGATCACTTTGTCGAGATAATGAATTCCTTGGATTTTATCGAAGGCTCCGGGCTTGTCTACCGATCTATAAAAATGTTTGGCTAATGCTTTATAAAGAATATCCAGAGTCAATGTGCTTTTACCTGAACCTGAAACACCCGTCACGCAAATCAGGCAACCTAGTGGAAATTTTACATTCACATTTTTCAGGTTGTTTTCTTTCGCTCCCAGTATTTCAAGGAACTCGCCGTTGCCTTTTCTTCTTTTTTCTGGCGTAGTAATCTTTTTTTTGCCAGACAAATATTGTCCGGTTAGGGACTTGTTTGACTTCAGCAAGGCTTTAGGGGTGCCTGCAAAGGTTATCTCTCCCCCATGAACCCCGGCGCCGGGGCCAAGGTCAACCACGTAGTCGGCGGCACGGATGGTGGCTTCGTCATGCTCCACTACGATGACGGTGTTCCCCAAATCGCGTAACCGGATCAGTGTGGCTAATAAGCGATCGTTATCTCGTTGGTGCAGTCCAATACTAGGTTCATCGAGAACATATAAAACCCCCATCAAACTGGAACCGATCTGCGTTGCCAGTCGAATACGTTGGCTTTCACCGCCGGACAGGGTTGCTGATGTGCGATCGAGCGATAGATATTCCAACCCGACATTAGTCAGGAAGCCGAGTCTTTCCTTAATTTCTTTTACAATTCGGCGGGCGATATTATTTTCCTGTTTTGTCAGTTTCAGGTCTTTGAAAAACTTGAAAGCTTGGCCGATGGAGAATGATGTTAGCTCAACGATATTTAAATCTGTAACTTTTACGGAGATGGCTTCTTTTCTCAACCGCTTACCATCGCATTGCTGACAGGGGAGGGCGCGCATGAAGCGGGCGATTTCTTCCCGCGACCATGTGGAATCGGTTTCAAGATAACGTCTTTCCAAATCCGGAATAACACCATCGAAGGTGTCTGTATAATGTTGTTGGCGTCCATCTTTTTCAAAGAAATATTTTATATGTTCATCACCAGAACCATATAAGAGAATTTTCTGTATTTTTTTAGTGAGCTTATTAAAAGGAGTGTTGAGCTTGAATTTGAAATGGGCGGAGATCGTGTCCAGCATTTGGTGGTAATAAATAGAACTACGCTTTTCCCATGGCTTTAAGGCCCCATCTCGAATGGAGAGGCTGTCGTCTGGCACTACCAGCTCGGGGTCTATTACCATTTTTATTCCCAATCCATCACATTTCGAGCAAGCCCCTTGAGGATTGTTGAAGGAGAAAAGTCGAGGTTCCAGTTCGGGGTAGCTGATGTTGCAATAACTGCAGGCGAATTTTTCGCTGAATAATAATTCCTCTTCATCAATGATGGAGACAACGATACTGCCTTCGCCGTGGTTGAGGGCTGTTTCAACGGAGTCGGCAAGGCGTTTTCCCATTTTTTCCTTGATAACCAATCGATCAACAACGATTTCGATCGTGTGCTTGAACTTTTTATCAAGAGCGATTTCTTCATCGAGGGATCGTACTTCGCCGTCAATGCGGGCTCGGACGAATCCTTTTCGCTTCATATCGAGAATTTCTTTTTTAAACTCTCCTTTACGTCCTCGCGCAATCGGCGACAGGATCATGATCTTTTTTCCAATAGGAATAGATTGCACCTGGTCGACAATATGCTGAACGGTTTGTGAGGAAATTTCTCTATTACAGCCATAGCAATAGACGCGTCCGATGCGTGCATAGAGCAGTCTTAGATAGTCATAGATTTCCGTTACGGTTCCAACGGTGGAGCGTGGATTGCGGCTCGATGTTTTCTGCTCAATAGAGATAGCGGGAGAGAGTCCATCAATGGAATCAATATCCGGCTTCTCCATCAACTCGAGGAATTGTCGTGCGTATGCAGAAAGGGATTCCACATAACGGCGCTGACCTTCTGCATATATGGTATCGAAGGCAAGAGAAGATTTCCCTGAACCGCTTAATCCAGTGATAACCACTAGCTTTTCGCGTGGTAGAGTTAAATGAAGATTCTTGAGGTTGTGTTCTCTTGCGCCTTTTATATTAATGAATTCTAGTGCCATTAAAGCTTTCTATTTAGTGAACAGCGAGTTCCATTTTTCATCTACTCGTGTTTTGGTTTCTTCTGACATTTCAATTTCTTCGGGCCAGTTTTGTTGGTAGCCTTCTTCTTTTAGTTTTTGTGTTACATCGATTACAAGCCGGTCACCCTCGAAATAGAAATCCCGTTTGGGATCAAGATTGTTAAAAAATTTCCACATCACTATCGAATCATCATCGAGTTTCACATGGCCTTCCAGTACGATTACGATATCGATGGCTAAGAATTCGGAGGCATTGAAAAATGCTTTGATGAATTCTTCTGCTTGGTGAGGGCGGGTTTTATCTAAGGCGACATACATGACGGATTGTTGGGCATTAATGTCTAAAACTTTGCAATCGTTCAGGTCAGGAAACCGATTTATTACTTCTTCTTTTGAGGGTAAGGCGGAACGGGTTGATGGCGTCGATTTGTTTTTTCCATATCCTGCTTCCCCTTCTATTTTTTCCGTGAGATCGATACCGAGTTTAGAGCCATAAAGCATGTTGTCCGAGCCGTGGTTCAATACATCGAGTACGCCTTCTGAGAAAAAGAGATCGAACTTAAGGTCTATCTTGTTCAAGAGTAGTTTGACCAATTCATCGTAGTTGTGGACATCGAATTCGCTATCCACCGCGATGATGGTTTTCACGAAACTCATTTGTCCTAGTCCCCAAAGGGCACTCATCAGACGGCGCGACTGCATTGGATAGCGTTTGTCGATGGAGACGATGACGCAGTTATGGAAAACACCTTCTACTGGCATATCCATGTCGACGATTTCAGGTAGCTGGGTGCGCAAGAGTGGAAGGAAAATGCGCTCTGTGGCACGGCCGAGATAAAAATCTTCCTGCGGTGGCTTGCCCACTATCGTTGTAAGGTAAATAGGGTCTTTCCGGTGTGTGATTGCCGTCAAATGAAAGACAGGATAATCTCCATCTTGTGAATAGTAACCCGTATGGTCTCCGAAAGGACCTTCCAGTCGCATTTCGGATGGATCGATAAACCCTTCGAGAACAATTTCAGCATTAGCCGGGACTTCCAGATCGACCGTTTTGCATTTAACAAGAGGCACGCTCTGCTTTCTGATGAAACCTGCAAGCAGGAATTCGTCAATACCGTAGGGGAGGGGAGCAGATGCCGCGTAACAGGAGGCCGGGTCTGCACCAATGGCAACAGCTACCTCCATTACTTTATTCTGTTTTTGATATTCATGGAAAAAGTGGGCACCGTCTTTATGGATGTGCCAGTGCATGCCTGTTGTTTTTGAGTCGTAGACTTGCATACGATAGAGCCCGACGTTCTTTACTTTGCGATCGACACTTCGGTTTATGACAATGGGAAAAGTAATAAACCGTCCTGCATCTTGAGGCCAGCATTGCAAGATGGGGATTCGATCGAGATTGACATCGTCATTAAGATGCACCACCTCCTGACATGGGGCTTTAGAACCACCTACGATTTTTGGAGGAAACTGGGATGCCTGTAAAAGCATGGGTAAAAGTTTTGCTTTGTCCAACAAGGTTGTGGGCGGCTGTATTTTTAAATAGCGTTCAATTCTTTTAGGTATCTCTTCAATATTGTGAACCCCAAGAGAGGCGTTCATTCTTTTTTGACTTCCAAAAGCGTTGATCAGGACAGGCATGGAACTGCCTTCCACATTTTCAAAAAGCAGTGCTTGACCTCCGCCGGCTTGCTTTGAAACTCGGTCGGTGATTTCGGCGATTTCAAGAATAGGCGACACCTTTTCTTGAATTCGAATGAGTTCGTTTTCGAATTCAAGCCGGTCTATAAATTCTCTTAAAGAAGGATAGTTCATAAAAAACTCTGTAGAAGATAAATGACCGTCCATTATATAGCAGTAGGTATCTAAATAATGGAAAAATTATTTAATTAAAAATTTAGCTCTATTTCCCCTGAGTCCAGTCAAATGGTAAGATGCCAGCATGTTACGATTTTTTCTCAGACGGGTGTTGTTAGGGATTCCGGTTCTGGTTACTGTTGCTACGCTGACCTTTCTCATCATGCATCTGGTGCCCGGCGGGCCGTTTGATAGTGATAAAATCCTTCCCCCAGAAATCATTGCCAATATCGAAGCCAAATACCACCTTGATGAACCTCTAGAAATACAATATTTGCTTTATATGAAGCAGTTATTACAAGGTGACTTGGGCCCCTCCTATAAATATATTGGCCGCGATGTTTCGGATATCTTGCTCGACACTTTTCCGGTTTCTTTTACATTGGGCATGTGTGCGGTTTTAGTCGTTCTGGGGTTAGGGGTGCCTGCTGGGGTGATCTCTGCTTATTGGAAAAACTCTTTGCTGGACCGTTCGATATTGTTGTTCGCGGCGATGGGTATTTCTGTTCCCAGTTTTGTTTTGGGAGCGGTATCCGTCTGGATATTTTCACATCAATGGCATTTGTTGCCACCTGCATTGTGGGAGGGGCCACGGTATATGATCCTTCCCGCATTTGCATTAGGTGCTGGGTTTGCGGGTTATATTGCCCGGTTGACGCGTACCACCGTTCTTGATGTTCTCGGCTCTGATTATATTCGTACCGCCCGTGCTAAAGGACTGACTGAATTTACTATCTTACTCAGGCATGTTTTGAAAAACTCGATGTACCCCATCGTATCTGTGATGGGACCTTTAACAGCGGGATTGATCACCGGATCT
>JAJDBA010000222.1 GCA_029261675.1 Nitrospinaceae bacterium | reverse complement strand
GATTGGGAGGTAAAGGTTTTTGGAAGTAACAGTTTATCAAAATCAGGTTGAAAAAGCGTTAAAAGTCCTAAAAAGACAAATGACCAAAGAAGGCTTGTTGAAAGAGTTGAAACGCCGTCGTTTTTACGAAAAGCCCTCCGTTAAGAAAAAGCGCAAGCAGAAGGAGGCTAAGAAGAAAAGAAAAGCCGCCATGCGTCGTATGCGATCCTATAATCGAATTTAATTTTTGATTGACCTCTTCTGGATCCATTTTCTAATCGTTTACTTTTTTTGCCGCAATGCCTCGTAAAAGAGGATTGCCGCTGCCGCTGATGCATTCAAAGACCCTATTGCGCCTTGCATGGGTATGTTGAGGGTGACATCGCAGGATTTTTTCAATAAAGGGCGAATGCCTTTTTCTTCTCCTCCCAGCACCAAAACCACGGGTGTATCAAATTTATATTGATAGCAGGGGGTGTCGCCGTCTGGAACCACTCCGGCAATCCAAAATCCCGCTTCTTTCAAATGTTCTATTTCACGGGTCAAGTTAGTGACATATGCAATAGGAAGATGTTCGATGGCCCCCGAAGAACATTTTGCAACGGTTTCATTCAGAGTCGAAGTGCGATTTTTTGGAAGGATCAGTCCATGAATTCCCAATGTTTCGGCTGAGCGGATGATGGTTCCGAGGTTTTGTGGATCTTGAATGCTATCCAATACAACCAGAACTGGCAACTGCGATTTCTGAAAAGCCTGCTTGATTAATTCATCCAGCTCCAAAGCTTGGATCACTGCAAAAACACCGACCACTCCCTGATGGTTGTGACTGCGGTATTTTTTTTGAAAAGCTATTTTTGGAATCGTCTCAATGGGCACTTTATTTTCATGTGCCAATTCGATTAACAAATTTAATCTTGTCTGTGATTTTCCCTGTTCAATGGTAAGCTTATAGCAGCGCCGTTTGCGAGCCTTAAGAGCTTCGTATACAGGATTGAGTCCAAAAATGGTTGAGTGGTCGAAGGAATTCATATTCTAGGAAATGTAGTGGTTAAAAATGGGTTGTGTCTCGGAACATGGGATTTTTCTAGACGCAGGTCATCAAATGATCTATAACTTTATGAAAACAATGGGCTTATTTGGCCGAAGAGTGCCAACGACCTATTGACTATTTTTACTCGTTGGTTTTTTCCTCGTTTTTCGAGTAAGTATTTTAATCTTCCATTTGTAAACTATATGCCGCTTTCAAAAAAAAGGGTAATTTTTTATTCCTTCTTTGTTTTGTTCCTCGGCGTGTTTTCTATATTTTCCCTAGCCTATTATCAGCTTAGAAACCTGGGAGAGGTAAAAAATCTTGCCATAGGAAAAATGGAAGAATTGACGGGACGAAAAGTTTCCATTGGCGATGCCGAAATGGATATTGTTCGCGGACTTAGTATTCTTCTTAAAGACGTTTCCGTCAAGTCACGTTGGGGGCCCGAACCCGAATTGACTGCGCGCAGTGTCTGGGTGGTCGTGAAACTTCTTCCCCTTTTAGAGAAACGGGTTGAAGTCAAGCAGATCATTGTCCAAGGAGCATCGCTCCAAGTTGTTCGTAATGCGTCAGGCCAATTTAGTTTGGGAGATGTTCAGAAATGGATATCGCAACCTGCCGACAGCCAGCTATTTAAAGTTCTCAAAGTCAGTTTAATGAGCCAGCTAATGGTGGAAGATGGCTCTCTTCATTTTCTGGATTATCTAGACCAGCCCAAAGAAAAGCCGCTCCCGCTAGAGATGAATCATCTTCATTTTTCCGTCAGGAAAAGTTTGGTCAAATCTCCTTATCAGTTTTCTTTGAAAGGGGAGATACCCAATTCCGGAGCATCGACTGCTTTTCAAGTTTCGGGAGCCTTTGATAATTTTTCAGAGGAAAAAGGATTCACTGGAATTTCGATTGATGGAAAAATTCGTTTGAATCCGTTAAATGTTTCCAGATTCCAACCTTATTTTAAAAAAGTATTAGCAAAAACTCCCGGTTGGTTATCCATCGATTCTAGTTTTTCAGGAAATTTAGGAGGTGCTCTTAAAACCGAAGGGGTTTTAAAATATTCTTCTGACACTCAACAAAAGCGGGTAGTTATAAGAGATGCGCGCGTTCCGCATCGAGGTGGGCTCGAGTATAAAATTTCAATGGACAAAGACTCTATAAACATCGAAGAGTTGAAGGCAGAAAGCGGGCCTTTTAAATTTAAAGCGAGTGGTTCTTTAAAGGAGATGTTTTCAAAGGATCCCTCCGTTCATATAGATATGAAGACGGATGCATTTCAAGTAAATAAAAGTATCGATTATCTTCCTTTAAAAATTTTTTCTGAGGAATACCACGATGTCATTCATAAGACTTTCAAAAATGGATCAGTAAAAATAAATTCTCTAAAGTTTGATGGAACAGTCAAGCAACTGCGGGAAATAGCCAAGCCTGAGAACCGAAGAAAAATTAAAGGTGAGATGGAGATGCGAAAAGTGGACTGGCAGAGTCCGTTGCCGCCGCTAACAAAAGTCACAGGAACTTTTAAGGTAGATAAGGGCAATAGTAGTTTTCACATTCATAAGGCCCGATACGAGAAACAGCCTTTGGAAAATTTGCAGGGAACAATAGAAAATTTTATGACTCGGCCTGTTGCCGACCTGTCGCTGGAAAATAAAGTGGATATGGCACAATTCCACCGCACTCTAAAGAAAGCATTTAAAGGGCATCCTATTCATAAAGCTATTTCTGTTTACTCTGACTTTGAAGGCTCAGCAAATATCAAATTGAATGTTAAGGGGCCCCTTGAAGATTTTGATAAGTTGGCGATAGACGGGGTAATTGATATGCAATCCGTTTCACTGACGGAAGAAGAATTTAAACCTCGAATAGAAAACCTGAATGGAAAATTAATTTACACCCACACACCGGAAGTGGCTCAAAGAAAAAGTGAGCGATGGATAAGGTTCCTGCAATATAAAAACCTTTCAGGAAGTTTTTCCAAGAGCAGGTTTACCGACTTGAATGGGGAGCTTGGTTTCAGTAACGGGGAACCATTGGAAAAAGGCACAGCCATATATCACTTAGATTTTAGTGATTTGCATTGGATTCTTGAAGAAGATGCTGGTGATGCCAAAGATGCTTTGCTGGAATTGCAGGAAGGTCTCGATTTTACTTCTGGGGGAGTACTTATTAACTATAGGTATCAAGAGAATCCCGAAAAACCAGAGACTGAAAAAGAATGGGGAAAAATTGAATTAAAGAATCTTTCAATGAGGTATCGAGATCGGTTGCAAGCCATGATGGATCTGAATGGAAATATTTCTTATGACGCAGAAACTATTCGTTTGGATAATATTGTGGGAAGATATGGCGATTCCTCTTTGCATCTCGAAGGAGAAATCGACAGGCAAAATGTTTCTGCTCCTGAATTTTCTCTGCGCCTGAACCTGCCTGAATTATTGCAAACAGACTTGAAAGATATCCCCGTTTTTAGTGATTTTAAATTTTCAGGTCCTGCGCATATTTCGATGAATATCAGTGGCACTCCCGAAAATTTTAAATTTGAGCAGCAGGCAGATATGACAAGAACCGGATATGAAATTCCTAGCCTGATAAAGAAAAATGAAAACGCACTCAATCAATTCCGAGCAAAAGGCAGGCTCTCTGCAAAAGAGGGCCTGAATATAGAAGACTGGTCCTACGAATTAAGAGGCAACAAAATTACAGGATCAATGCAGATTCCTGACTTGAATGTCCAAGATTTTAAAGTGCAATTGGAGGCTGAAGAATTTCGAACTTTTCCTTCTCATATATTTTCAGATTCGTGGACTGCCGATGGATTTGTAAATTTTAAAATCTCTGGGAATGGCAACCTGAATCAATTGGAAGATTCTCGTTTTGAGGGAAAAATGGATTTGATAAATTTAAAAATCCGGCCCGAAAAAATAACATCGGAATGGTTACTCAATGCAAAATTAGGATTCAAAGATAATCGATACGATATTCGCTCTGCCAGTATCGTCTCCGCTAACAGCAAAGTGGATATCAGTGGTGTTTATCAACGCGGAGACTCTCCGAACTTGGAGCTGATTCTCATAGGTGAAAAGTTTAATATTGACGAACTGTTGCCAGAGTCGCAGGAGGAAGATGCGAAAGTAATTGATTTTCTTGCAACGAAAGATTTTTTTCAAAAGGGCAAAGGACAAATTCATTTTGATGTGGGTCAGTTAAATTTTAAGATGTTGCATTTGAATAATGTTGTAGGAAAATTTTCACTCAACGATAAGGTGTTGCAGCTGACCGATGTGAATGTGGGTGATAATCCATCGATTAAGAGCTTCGGTGAATATGCAATTGATGAAAAAGGAGTGAGTACTTTTGAGGGAAGGGTGGAAGCCAAAGATGTGAAAACAGAAAATGTTTTTAGTCTTTTCGGCAATGTCTTTGAGAAAAGTCTGAGCGGGGATGTTAAGAAATTTGATGCCAGAGTAAAAGGTAAGGGCAAAGACGCGGCGGAGATTTTAAAGTCAATGTCGGGGAAAGTTTCCTTGGATATTCGATCGGGCATGATGGATCAGGAAAAACTCAAACACGGAGTCCACAAACTTTTTGGGTCAGGTCCCGGACCATTACCTTTGAAGGAGAGTACTCGGTCCTCTTTTAAACAATTATCTGGTGATTTTATTCCCAAGAGTGGGATTTTTGAGACGGAGAATTTTATTTTTGAGACGGATAGCCGCCGAACATCCATCGTCGGCACCTTTGATCTGAAAAATAAGCACATGGATACTGTGGTCGGTGTCGCTCCACTTGCCAAGCTGGATAGGTTTCTTACCAAAATCCCTCTTTTTGGAAAAATATTAACTGCCGGTGATGAAAAAAGTTTGCTGAAAACCTATTACAAGGTCAAAGGAGACTTTGATGATCCCGAGATTTCAATGATTCCCTTTACCTCTTTAGGTAAAAAGGTGATGGGAATATTCCAAGGTTTCCTGCAGACCCCCGTCGAAATTCTCGAGTCCCTACCCAAAATTGAATCTTCGCCTGTTCCTTCTACAGAACAAAACAAATAAAAACTTTTAGGGTGGAGTGGTTGGGGCGTTAACGCGATTGGATATTGACGATCCTGAATTCGTCTGGTCTTTTCCCCATATGCGCAGCTAAACTGGCGGTTATTGCAGCCACTTGATCGTCTTGTTCTGGCTGACTGCTGGCGGCGGAAACTTTTCTAGCAGGTGGGGCTGGGGGCGCTTCGTATGGAATAAGCTTCACCAAAAGTTTAATGGTGAATATGAGAATGATCAACACCATAAAGATAACCGACATAGCAAGAGCAGAAACACTTACGGCTGCCGAAACACTAGCTTCCATTTCCTTTTCCTTTATTGTTTTATTGCTTCCACAACTGTGGCAACAGCTTGCATTCCAGGTTCTGGATTCCCGATAATGGGAGCCAGAGCCGCATGGGTATCCATGCTGGTACTGGCATCTCCAAAAAGAGAAAGAAAGACCCCAGCTGCTACCGCACTACCAATCACACCTGCAACGTTGGGTCCCATTGCATGCATCAATAAAAAGTTAGAAGAGTCTTCCTCTGCGCCTACTTTTTGAGAAACCCTAGCTGCCATGGGAACGGCGGATACTCCCGCAGAACCGATTAGAGGATTCACCCTACCGCCTGAAAGTTTACACATGATTCTTCCAAAAATAACCCCACCAGCAGTTGCAAATGCAAAAGCCAGTAATCCTAAAGCAATAATTTTCAGAGTCTCTAGTCGTAAAAAAGATTCTGCTGTCATGGATGAACCCACAGCAAGAGCAAGAAAGATGGTTACAATATTTATTAAATGAGTTTCGGCAGTTTCATGTAGGCGCGCGGTCACTCCCGATTCACGAAACATGTTGCCTAGCATAAACATTCCCAGTAATGGAGTCACCCCTGGCAACATGAGGCAGCAGACAATCGTTACAGCCACCGGGAAAATAATTTTCACTGTTTGCGAAATTGGTTTTAACTGTTCCATCTTGACTTTCCGCTCTTTTTCGGTGGTAAGAAGTCTCATGATTGGCGGTTGAATCAAAGGAACCAGCGACATATAAGAATACGCTGCTACGGCTATGGGTGCTAGTAAGTGAGGTGCAAGTTTACTGGCTAAGAAAATGGATGTGGGGCCATCGGCACCACCAATGATTCCGATAGCACTTGCTTCCTGCATATTGAATCCGAGAAACACGGCACCAATCAGGGTCATATATACACCGATCTGCGCGGCGGCTCCAAGAAGAAGGGTGGTCGGGTTAGCCAGCAAGGGGCCAAAATCAGTCAACGCTCCGACTCCCATAAATATAATGGGTGGTAGAACTTCGTGTTTGATGCCCTGGTAGAAAAAATTTAAAAGGCCGCCTGTATCCGTACTTGCCATCATGCTCATTGGGACGTTTGCGAGAAGGCAACCGAAGCCCATGGGTAGTAGCAAGAGCGGTTCAAACTTTTTCCAAATGGCGAGGTAAACCAAGAGGCAGGCAACGCCTATCATTAGTGCATCGCCACTCTCCAGACTGGTGAATGCAGTCGAGTGAACTATTTTCGAAGCGGATGAACTAAAGCTGAATTCCATTAGCTTATGATTACCAGTTGGTCGCCAGTCTGAACATTATCACCTTCTTTAACCAGAATGGATTGGATGGTACCTGCCTGAGGGGCTTTCACTTCACTTTCCATTTTCATAGATTCCATTACCAGTACTGTGTCCCCTGCATTGACTGCATCCCCTACATTACATTTCAAGGCGAAAATAGATCCAGGTAAAGGGGCAGTCAGTGGTGAACCGCCTCCGCCACTAGCGGGTGCCGGAGCAGGAGAGGTTGCTGCGGGTGCTGATGTTGCAACGGGTGCGGGAGCCATTGTTCCTGCTCCACCCATTGCGACCTCTACTGTAAAATCTTTTCCGTTTACTCGAACTTGATAAATTGAGGATCCGCCTTGAGGTGCTGCGGGTGCTGATGCTGCAACGGATGCGCTAGCTGGTGCTGCTTTGGTCGATGCTGGCTTCTCTGGTAAAGGTTTTCCTCGAGTTTCAAAAAACTTTAACGCAACTTTTTCAAACAGAGCATAAGTCAATCGATCATCTTCGCTGGTATATTTATCCCCCAGTTCTTTACATACCCCTTCCCATTCGGGCTCAAGTAAATCGGCTGGGCGGCAATCGGTGACTTTTTTGTCCCCGGCAACCTTGGTCATCAGTTCTTCATCAATAGGTGCTGGCAATTTACCATAATTCCCCATTACACATTGCCGCGTTTCTTTCGTAATTATTTTATAGCGCTCGCCAGTCAACACATTCAAAGTTGCTTGTGAACCCACAATTTGACTGGTGGGGGTGACTAAGGGAGGGTAACCCATGTCTTTTCTGACACGCGGCACTTCTTTGAGCACTTCTTCGAGTTTGTCCAGAGAATTTTGTTCTCTCAACTGGTTTTCCATATTGGAAATCATGCCGCCAGGAATTTGTGATTTGAGGATATTTATATCCACACCTTGGAAGTCACTTTCAAACTCGGCATAATTTTTCTTCACTTCTTTGAAGTAGTCGTTAACTTCCTCCAACAAATTCAGATCCAAACCTGTATCTCGTGGAGTTCCCTTCAATGCAGCAACAATACATTCGGTTGGATAATGAGATGTTCCCATCGACAAACAGGAAATAGCTGTGTCAACCATATCAACCCCAGCCTCAATGGCGCATTGCATATTCATTCCAACGAGTCCGGTGGTCGCGTGTGTGTGAAGGTGAATGGGGAGCTTAATATTTTTCTTCAATTCCGTGATGAGGGTTTTCGTGACATCGGGAGTCAGAAGACCCGCCATATCTTTGATGCAGAGAATATCCGATCCCATGCTTTCAAGGGTTTTCCCCATCTGGATATAGAGTTCGAGGTTATGCACTGGGCTGACGGTGTAGCTGATGCAACCTTCAACCGTCTCACCACATTTTTTGACGGTGTTAACGGCTGTTTCGATATTGCGGAAATCATTGAGGGCATCGAAGATTCTAAAAATATTAATCCCTACTTCTACAGATTGTTTGACAAACCGCTCAACAATATCATCCGCATAATGTCGGTAGCCCACTGCGTTTTGTCCGCGCAACAACATCTGAAAAGGGGTTTTGGGCATTTTTTTCTTTAGTGCCCGTGCTCTTTCCCAAGGGTCTTCATTTAAAAACCGGATGCAGGTATCGAAAGTGGCTCCACCCCAGGTTTCTAGGGAGAAAAAACCCACTTGATCGAGCTTTTCTGCGATGGGTAGCATATCTTCTGTTTTCATTCGCGTGGCAAGAAGCGATTGATGTGCGTCTCTAAGTACTAATTCTGTAATTTTTAGAGGATTTGTTTCCATTTCTTTATTATTTCCTTAAAAAATCAGGGATGCGATTGGCATTAGAATTGCTCCCATGAAAAATTAAATAAATACTCAATCGATTCCGGCTGGATATATTTATCACTTCAGGGGATATTTATCACTTTGAAAAAAACAACCTGCTATTCAAAAAATCAAAGAGTTTAAGCTCCGGCTAGGAAGACGAAATTCTAAGTTATTGCCTTTGCAAAATCAAATCTTATTTGCGCCAGGCGATAGGTAGTAAAAGGAGAAGGACGCCATATATCTCAAGCCTTCCCAATAACATGCAGGTGATCAGAATTCCCTTGCCCATAGCGGGTATGGCGGCGAAATTGCCCATGGCACCCACATCTCCCAAGCCTGGGCCGATATTAAATAAAGAAGCGATGGATGCAGAAATTGCAGTGGTCAAATCAACACCCATAAATGAAAGCATCATTGCGCTCAGGGCGGAAATTCCCATAAACAAAAAGGTCAGCGCTGCAACATTGGAAAGATCGTCAGGATCGATAGTTTTATCCCCTACCTTCACGTGGAAAATTGCCCGAGGATGAACCAGTTTTTTGAGTTCTCTTAAAATAATTTTTATCAGGATAATAAAACGGATGACCTTGAAAGAACCGCTGGTCGAGCCGGAACAACCGCCGACCATCATAATGCCCAGTATCAACAGTTTGAGATACTCCGGCCATAAATTAAAATCATCAGTAACGAATCCGGTGGTCGTATTAATGGATACTACGGTGAAAGCGGCACTCCGGAATGCCTGACCAGCATCGCCATCGGGCGAAACTCGGGTGAGCCCCCAGGTTACTAGCAGAACACCTATTATCAGCATGGAACAATAGGCGCGGAATTCCGGGTTATTGAATACGCCTGCAAAATTTCTTCTTACCATTTGCGAATGCAGAGCGAAGTTAATGCCACCGAAAAACATGAATAGAATTATTATGGCTTCGATATATATATTATCGAATACACCCACACTTCCATTATGTGGGGAAAACCCGCCTGTGGCGACTGTGGAAAATGTATGGCAGACAGCATCGAAGAAATCCAGTCCCGCAAAGCGTAGCGCAATAATTTCAATGAGAGTAAGCGCAAGATAAGTTTTCCAAAGAACTTTTGCAGTTTCAGCCAGCCGTGGTTGTGTTTGTTCTACAGTCGCCCCACCGGGGATTTCTGCTTTGAATAAATGAAAACTACCGATACCCAGCATCGGGAATATGGCCAAGGAAAGCAGGATGATCCCCATTCCTCCCACCCATTGCATCAGGTTCCTCCAGAAAAGAATTCCATGGGGTAACGCATCGATATCA
>JAJDBA010000221.1 GCA_029261675.1 Nitrospinaceae bacterium | reverse complement strand
GCACCCTTGTTCAGGTATTGCTTACCGATTTCAATGCCTGCATCTCTTGTTGAGCTAGCAGGTGGAAAGCCTTCTGGTTTTTTTCTTGCAGGTCGGGTCCGCCGGGTGACTGGAATGTCAGAGGGTTGATCGACTTTCCATTTTTTCTGAGGTGAAAACAAAGGTGGGGTCCGGTTGCGGCGCCGGAGGCGCCTACATAGCCGATTATCTGGCCTTGGTCGACTTTCTTTCCTCTCGACATTTTCGCGGCATATCCCGATAAGTGAGAATAAGAGCTTACATATCCATTACTATGTTTCAGTTTAATATGTCTACCTGAACGAGAACTGCGCGATACTTTAATCACCTCTCCATCACTGATGGCATAAATCGGTGTTCCTCGTGGTGCTGCATAATCGACAGCTCGATGCGCCATGTGTTTTTTATAAATGGGATGAAACCGTCTGTGGGTGAATTTAGATGTGATCCGCGTATATTTTAACGGACTCTTCAAAAATTGTTTCTTTAATGGACGGCCATCAGCGGTGTAGTATCCACCATGTTCGCCTTCGGGTTTAAAATAAATTGCGGATAGATTTTTGCCACGGTTCTGAAACGTAACGGCTCTTATTTTTCCAAATTCGACAAACTCTCGATCGAGAAACTTTTTCTCTATCAGAACTTTAAATGAGTCCCCCACTCGCAGGTCTTTAAAAAAATTGATCTGCCATGCAAAAATTTCTTCTAGATTGATTGCTGTTTGATAACTTCCCCCTGCTTTCAAAACAGTAGAGATCAAGTTTTTCTTGATGACACCTTGCAGAGTTGCCATTCGAATTTCATATTCAGGCTCTATAAAGCGAGAGACAAACTTTGCGTCTTTTCGTTCAATCAACAACTCACGGTTCTTTTCGGTTTGATAGCTAAAGGCATGCAATTGATCATCCGCATTCAGTTTGATGGAATAGGAGTGCCCCGGGCGCAAGCGGCGTAGGTTATAGGTTGGCTTGGTTTGTTTTACCATTTCGAACACGGTCTTCAATGGTATTCCATGGTCGCTCATTAAATCTGACAAGCTTTGGTTTCGCGCAATGCTTCCTTCGACCAAACGGTAAACGGGTTCTACAATTTCCGGTTCTTTTAATTCGGGCTCTGGCGCTTGTAGCGGTTTTACTTCTAATGGACGAAATTCAATTTCATCCACTTGAGGGCTGTGAATGGTTTGGGTGGGCTTGCCTTCGAAAAAATGTGAAGCCCCAACCAAAAAAATGCTGATCAAGGCTACTCCAACAAACCAGACCTGCCGTCTCCATTTGAAACGTTTCGGGTTGCTGGAATTATTTATATTTTCTTGGTGTGGATCTGACATTCGAATCTATCTCCAAATTATGCTTGGGGGTTGGGCAACGGGGGGCATATCCACCAAAAAAATTAACAAAAATAATTTTCCGTCTGCACGCAAACAGCGATAATCGTAACTCATTCAATGAGATAACGAAAGGATATTTTTATTTTTTGTTTGGTTTAGATTACTTTTTCTTCAATAGGGAGGGTTATTTTTGAAGGGACAAAAAGAAAGGATTATGACTAAAGCGGAAGGATTGACCAACGCGACTCTAGATTTCTGAATCTATAAAAGAGTCATCACTTTCTATGACATATTTTTCATCTAGCCAGGCACCAAGGTCGATGGTGCGACAACGCTCCGAACAAAAGGGCAGGTAGGGATTTTTCTCCTTATCCATTTCTGATGGTTTTTTACAGATGGGACATTTTAATTTTTTTTCTTTTTCAGTCATTTTCTTGTCTGCTTTTGATCAGAAAGTTTAAGCGATTTTACCACCCATCCTGCCCGTTAAATCCATAAAATCTACACCAAAATCACTTATAAAAACCCATTTCGCCAACCTTTCGCTGGCCAATTTTCCAGAGCGATCATAACTATTTGTATATTAAGCTATTATTGCATTTTAAAAGGATTAGGGATACAATGGCGATAATTGGTAAATAGCATAACCATTTGAAAATAAGGGGATAATGATATTATCCTCTAAATTTAAAGAAAAAGTTATGCAAAAGTCTATTATCTAACTAACAAGCTAACTATCAGTATCTTACAGATATTTTTTTGTGAGAGTGAATGATACTTAACTAACCAGATGGAAGAAAGCGCATGATAACCGAAGTTCAATCAACGGATTTTTATAAGCTGCTGGGAGTAGAACCCAACGCCAACCAAAAAGAGATCGACCGTGCCTATCAGAAGCTAATAGGCGAGTTTGATTCTTCGGAAGGTAAGAGAAACTCACCAGACCAGCCTACCTTGAAGGAGCAGATCGAAGCGGCACAAGAGGCCTATGACACGCTCTCTAATAAAGAAAAGCGAGAAGCCTATGACGCAGTGGCTCAAGTAAAAAAAAGGCCGGAACCATCTGTGCCTGTTAAACCAGGCCCCCTTCAATTTATGGGTCGCAAGGATTCGTCTAAAAATCCAAAACATCAAAATGTTTATCAGGATTTTTTTGGTTTTTCTGAAAAGCCGTTCGACCTTACCCCTGATCCCAAATATCTCTATTTGAGTCCGAAACATAAAGAAGTGCTGGCGCATCTGGTTTATGGTTTACAAGAGAATAATGGTTTCTTAAAAATTATCGGCGAAGTGGGAACAGGCAAGACGATGATATGCCGTAGTTTTCTAAGGGAGCTAAGAACCGATTTTAATATTGCTTATATATTTAATCCGGCCATCAATGAACTTGAATTGTTACAGACTATCAACAGTGAGTTGGGATTGCCCGGCAAAAGTAAAAGCAAAAAGAAACTGATCGATCTGCTCAACGCTTTTTTACTGGAAGAACGGGCAAAAGGCCACAGAGTGGTCGTTATCATTGATGAAGCTCAAGATTTAGAACCCAAGGTTATGGAACAACTGAGATTGCTTTCGAATCTTGAAACCGATACTGAAAAACTCATACAGATTGTATTGATCGGTCAGCCGGAGTTGGAAAAAGTTTTAGCCAAAGACGGATTGCGTCAGTTGCGCCAACGCATCACCATTCAGTGGGAACTGTTACCTCTAAACCTGGAAGAGACTCGTGGTTATATTCAACATAGGTTGAATGTGGCTTTAGGAAAAGGGAAGGTTCGTTTTTCTCGTCCAGCAGTCGAAACGGTGTTTCGTTATTCGCGCGGGATTCCGCGAATGATCAATGTCATCTGTGACCGAACTTTGTTGATCGCTTATACCGAAGGCACCAAAAAGATTATTCCGCAGATTGTTAAAACGGCTATAAAAGATATTGGCAATCTAGCGCCGCTTGAATCCTGGACCGATAAACTTTGGAAGCTGGTGATTCCCTCGGCGATTGCGGCGGGAATTGGCTTCTTTGCTCTGAACTTTTTTGCGTTACCGGAATTCGACAATAAACCTCAAGGCAAAGACATTGCCGCTTTAATTAAAGAAGATCCTATCGACTTATCGTCACCGGGTGAACTGGTCAACTATTCTGCAGCTTCAGTAACAGTTGCTCCGAGTTCTCCAGTGAATGTACCTGAGGTGGTGCAACAACCGGCTGTTGTAGAAGCTGCTCCAAAACCGATTCCAAGCAATGGAATGTTGAGCATATCGGATTCGGAAAAACTTGTAACCTATCTATCCAGCTTGACGCTCATGGAAAGTAAGCTGGAGGCTATTAAATGGATTTTCGAAGCCTGGAATATTGCTCCCGAAACGCTTCAAGACAAAGAAGACCTGGATATATTGATAGAGGATAACCAGTTACTTCAATATGAAATGAATGGAACTATGAAGCGATTGCAGAGCCTCAATTATCCTGCGCTGTTAGAGATTGCACTTCCTAATGCGCAGGGAACCAAATATCTGGCCTTGTCTTCTATTAACGGGGATACAGGTATATTTGGGTCGGTGGATAAAATTGAAATGCCGCTTTCAATTATCAATTCGATCTGGACAAGAAAAGCGATTGTATTATGGAAAGATTTTGAAAACCTACCGGAATCATTTGATCTGGGGTTCAAAGGTAAAGAAGCGGTTTGGCTGCAAAAAAATCTACGACTCCTTGGTTATTTTCAGGGGAGAGAGGCTCCTTTATACGGACCTAAAACGATTCGAGCTGTCAGAAGGCTTCAGCGTAACAACAATATTAAAGATGATGGCAAATTTCAAATAGATAGCAAGATGCTTGTGTATAACCTTCTGCAAATTTATCAAACCCCGGAATTAGTAACCCGGTAACTCATATACAGGCATAGCAAATGAGCACGATTTTAAAAACGCTGAAAAAACTTGAAGAAGAAAAAAGCGTTTTAGAGAAGGGATTGGACTTAAAAGAACTGGTTCTTCAAGATGAAGAAAAACTTTTTTTTGATTCACCTTCAGAGACCCCTCGAAAAATATTTTTAATAAGTGCAATATTATTCAGTGGAATTGCGCTGGGCCTTTTTTGGACATGGAAGAAAAGTCCTCCAGAAAATCAAATTGCTCGAGTTTTACCGCCGAAAACAGATTACTATAAAGCCCCGGTTCCAGTAAAAAATCAATATGTCACACCGGTTCCCGGCATACCACTTTCAAATATTCCTGAACAAGAAAAACATTTTCAAAGGCCTACGAATAATTTTTATGCCGTAGAAAAAGAAATTCCAGACAAGGTAGAGAGAGTCATTGAGCCTGCCAAACCGCCAACCGTATTTGCAAAAGCCAACTCTCAGAAGCATCAAACGCCAGATGTTTATGAGATTCAGTCTTTGATCGCAACTGCAAAATCGCTGGCAGACGAGCCGGAAGAAATTCATATTCCACAAATCAACAAAAGTCTCTCTATTCCTGGTTTAAAAGTAAAAGGGATTATTTATTTTTCTCCAGAGAGTTCTTCTAATCACATATTTGTTTCGACCCCAAAAAGTAATAATCATAAAATGCGCGTTGGAGATTCAATTGATTCGGCCACTCTTATGAAAATAAAATCAACGGGTGCGGTATTTGCTTATCAGGGTCAAACAGCTTTTCTGGATATCGGCCGCTAGCGACATTCCATCCAATGCAGGGAATGGAGGTCGATATTTTTTTTACTCGGAACAGAAATATTGCACACGGTATATAAAGCAATTTCACCGGACGAGATGGATCGGATACTTGCTTATTGCAAGCAACACGCTCTTTTTGAAATTTATCCCGGCGAAGAAGGTTCGCAAAAAACGGTGATTGTAAATTCGCATCAAGAAAACGAGCCCCTGGAAAAATTTAAACCATTAGGGGCCTTTTACTGCAATTACCTGGGAGAAGGAATTATCTCTCTCGATCAGAAAGAGTCTGATTATGATGCGATGCCATCGGCGCAAAAACATGTGGCAGCGATCAAGCAGGTGATTGATATTCTTATCGAAAAAGCTTACCCCGGAGCACAACTGCAATTCCCAATTTGAACATTACAGTGTTATTTACTTGAATAACCGAGCTACACCCTGTGTGAAAATACAATAGTAACCTATAGTTAAAAGCTTGACGATATTGTATGGCTATTAAGGACCTGACCATCTCGCCCCACGCGGAGTGGGGGTTGACTTTGTTTGTTGATCTCTGATAAACCCTATCGGCTATGTATTTTCAAGATATCATTTTAAATCTTCAGAATTTTTGGGCATCACGCGGGTGTGCCATCCATCAGCCTTATGACATAGAGGTGGGGGCGGGCACGTTTAATCCCTGTACTTTTTTCAGGGTGCTGGGTCCCGAACCTTATAGTGCTGCTTATGTGGAGCCCTCTCGCCGCCCGACAGATGGCAGATATGGAGAGAACCCGAACCGGCTTCAACACTATTATCAGTTCCAGGTGATTCTTAAGCCCTCCCCAGAAGATGTGCAGGACCAATATTTAAACAGTCTCACCGTTTTAGGCGTAGACCCTCTGAAGCATGATATTCGATTTGTTGAAGATGATTGGGAATCGCCGACTCTGGGAGCTTGGGGACTAGGTTGGGAAGTCTGGCTGGATGGTATGGAGATCACTCAGTTCACTTATTTTCAGCAAGTGGGAGGTATAGATTTAAAACCCGTTACCGCAGAGCTGACTTATGGGTTGGAACGCATCGCCATGTATTTGCAAAATGTAGAAAATGTCTATGATTTGAAATGGAATGAAAATCTTTTGTATGGCGATGTCCACCTCGAAACGGAAAAACAGTTTTCCCGTTATAACTTCGAAGCTTCCAATAAGGAACGATTATTTCAGTGGTTTGATATGTATGAAGCAGAAGCAAAAGAATTACTGGAAAAAGAACTGGTTCTTCCTGCTTATGATTACACGTTGAAATGTTCGCATGCGTTTAATTTGTTAGATGCGAGGGGGGCTATCAGTGTAACCGAGCGCACAGGTTTTATAGGGAGGGTTCGCAGCCTTGCACGTTTATGTGCTGAAGTTTATGTGCAGCAGAGAGAGGCCATGCAGTTTCCTCTATTAAAAAATAAGTCTTAATCCCACAAAGTGGGTTTAATTCCCCATGGCTTGCCACGCATTTTAAATGGAAATCTACGTCGGATACCTCATCCGCTTGCAGCGGGGTCGTTCATTCAGGCGAATTTTCGTTATCTACAATGGTTGAGTTTTCACCCCATTTTCTTATTTGCGTACGCACTGTCATTATATCGGGATGCTTGATTTCTTCATAAATTTTTAAGACTTCATTTGCACGCTCACTGGCTTCGATAAATTTTTCCTTAATGCCCAATCCAATACATATTTTCCAGAGTGCTTCGCCTTCCAACTCTCGATCGCCAATTTTTTTTGACAATTCCAAAGCATCTTCAAAGTAAATTGCAGCCGGATCATTTTCATTATTCTCCTGATGCGTGCTGCCTAGCTGTATCAATAGGCGGCCTTCTCCCGGCACGTCCTTATTTTTTCGTGCCGAGACTAAACCATTTTCGAGGTAGATCAGGGCTTTGGCCATGTCTCCAGATTTAACGGCAAGTTCGCTTAACTTTTTGGTCAATTCAGTTTCCAGAGGATGCCCCCCTTTGGTTCGTTGTGCCAGATCAAGGCCATTTTCAAAATAGTCGAGAGCTTTTTCCATTTCTTCCAGGCCCAAACAGGTTTCCCCCAGCATATTCAACAAATCAACCTGTTTTGGTTTATCCTCTTTTTGTTTTGCCATTTCAAGGGCTTGATCGCCATAATCGACGGCCTTTTGAAAGTCGCCGGTTTGTTTATTTGCTTCCCCCAGATTTTCCAAGATGCCCATCTCCTCGGATTTTTCTCCTGCCGCCTGGGTAAATTTAAGGTCTTGTTCCAGAAATTCTATGGCGCGTTTATAATTTTTCAAGGCCATGCAGGCCACCCCCAAATGCCGGAGTGCTGTTTTTTCTCCCTGGGTGTCGCCAGATTTTTTGCAAAGAGAGAGTGCGCGCTCCATAAACTCCAATGCTCTTTGCGGTTGGTTTAATCTGTTGTATTCAGGCCCCAGATTCAAGAGATGCATACGTTCGGCTTCTTTATCGTCCAGTTGCTGAGCTGCAGACAAAGCGGCTTCAAACCAGCGGATGGTTTCGGCAGGTTGTAACCGTTTTACAATTAGTTCGGCACCATTTTCTGTGTAGGCGCTACAAATTCTTGCGGCATCTTTATCCTTAGAACAATTTTTCTGAGCCCATTCTTGTCCGGCTTTAATGTTATCCAATTCCTGATCGAAAAACATCATGCCTTTGATTTGGGCTTTACCACCTTTGAGGCTTAATTTTTGCGCTGTTTCCAAGGCGTTCATAAACTCGGTAGCCAAACGTCGCTCGGCCATGCCTTGTTCTCCACCTGATATAAGGGGTTTGACAAATTTCCTTACGAGATCATGCAGAGAAAAGCGGTCATTGTTTTCATTGGTTTGAACGAGGCCATATTGTACGAGACCAATCAGCGATAAATTACCTGGGTCTTCGCAAACAAATGATTGCGCTTTTGCGCTAAAGGAGCCAGGAAAAACAGTCAGTTTTCTTAGCACTACTGCGGCCTTGTCTGGCAAAAGTGAGTAGCTATATTTTAACGAAGCTTCGATGCCCGTTGCTATGGTTTCGTTGTCACCATGGCCCAAACCTTTTTTAACATCACGAAACTTATTGGCAAAGTATTCTGGGTCCATAGTGGCGTTGATGGCAAATAATTTACCAATCAATTCCAATGCGAGTGGAACGTCTTTACAGATTTTAGATATTTCTTTAATCGCATGACTGAGTTTAGGGCAGAGTCGTGTCAACATATTGTGCGAATCAAGAAAATCCAAAGTATCCAGTGCAATGGAAACAAAACCTGGCAGATTAACAGATTTAACGGAAGTGACAATTAAAAGCCATGAAGGCGGGGGAATGAGAGGTCTTATCTGTTTTGGGCCAGCAGCATTATCGAGAATCAGCATTCCCTTTTGTTTTTTTAAAGTTGTTCGATACAGTTTTGCCAGAGCCTTAGTGTCTGTTGGCAAAGTTTGGTTTGGTTTGAAACGGGTGATGATTCGGCCCATTATTTCTACAGGCGAAGGAGCTTTCGGGTCACTGCCACGCATATCCATAAAAACCTGATCGCCAGGAAACTGCGAAGAGAACTTTTTAATCATCATTACAGCCAGGGTGGTTTTGCCTGTACCCGCATGACCACTGAAGCTGATCATTACTGGTGGTTTGCCAGTACGCGAAACAACATCTTTAAAAATTTCTTTTCTTCCAATGAACAACTCAGGTTCAGGGGGAGGCAAATAAAGTTTGATATCACCCACACCCATTTCAGGAGCCATCTTGATTGCCTTTTCCACCAATGCTTGTGCCTTTTTTGCTTGATTGGGATTGCGTAACTTCGGCCCGCTCGATTCTAAATCTGGGGAATTAGAAGAGCTTTTTTTGCCGGAAGAGCCTTTTTTAGACATCTTTGAAATCAGGCCT
>JAJDBA010000220.1 GCA_029261675.1 Nitrospinaceae bacterium | reverse complement strand
TAAGGTGATTTTATTCGGACGCCGAAAGGAAAAGCTGGTTTCGGCAGCAGACGAGTTGGGCGACTCAGTTCTTATTGTTCAAGGGGATATGACCCATAATGACGATCTTGATCAGCTTATCAATAAAACTCTGAATAATTTTAAAGGCATTGATATCTTAGTTAATAGTGCCGGACTTTTTAACGGAGCACCTTTGCACGAAATTTCGGACTCGCAGTGGGACGAAATGATGGATATAAACATACGATCCGTTTTTCAGCTGACACGCCGAGTCTTACCGATAATGATGGCTCAAAAAAGTGGAAGTATCGTTCATATCAGCTCCATCCTAGGTCTTATCGCTGTCCCTGGAGTAGCAGCTTATAATGTTTCAAAAGGTGCCCTGAATCAGTTCAACCGCTCCATAGCCGTTGAATATGGCTCTTATGGCATTCGTTCCAATTCCATTTGTCCGGGATTGATTGAAACGGATATGACGGCAGATCTGATGAAAGATGCCGCTCTAATGCAGGAATGGAGCAAAGAATACCCAATAGGCCGATTTGGAAAACCAGAAGATGTTGCCAACGCATGCCTGTTTCTGGCAAGCGATGAATCGTCTTTCATAACCGGGACCGTGCTACCTGTGGATGGTGGTTTTACAGCGCATTGACAACAAGGGTTGACGCGCACCGGAGCGAGTGATAAAAATCTTTAATACAAACTGATGATCTCATTATGAAATATGAAACCGTGATTGGACTGGAAGTTCATGTCCAGATCAATACTAAAACAAAAATATTTTGTTCCTGCTCCACAGAGTTCGGCAAACCGCCTAATGCCAATACTTGCCCAATATGTTTGGGAATGCCGGGCGTACTTCCTGTTTTGAACAAGCAGTTTCTAGAATCGTCGATGAAAGCCTGTCTGGCTACCCATTGTACGGTTGCCCCGATGAACCGTTTTGCACGAAAAAATTATTTCTATCCGGACCTACCAAAAGGTTATCAGATATCACAGTTTGAAGAACCCTTGGGAATCAACGGACATATCAATATTTATCTCAACGGAACTAAAAAAAGAATCGGATTAACCCGCATTCACATGGAAGAAGATGCGGGCAAGTTGATCCACGGGGAAAACCTGGGAAGCCCTGGAAAAAGCTATGTCGACTTCAATCGGACAGGAGTCCCACTTTGCGAGGTGGTTAGCGAGCCTGACCTCAGGTCTCCAGAAGAAGCACGCGCATACCTTGGGGAATTAAAATCAATTTTAGAATACACTCAGGTCAGTGACTGCAATATGGAGGAAGGAAGCCTGCGTTGCGATGCCAATATTTCTCTACGCCCCGAAGGGCAAAAAGAATTCGGCACACGCACCGAGCTGAAAAACCTAAATTCTTTCAAGTTTGTCCAAAAAGCAATAGAGTATGAAGTCGAACGACAAACCCGCGTTCTCGAGCAAGGAGACAAAGTAATTCAGGAAACCCGATTATACGATGCCGATCGTGGCGAAACTTTTTCGATGCGCAGTAAAGAAGAAGCGCACGACTACCGTTATTTTCCAGACCCTGACCTGGTGCCCGTCATTGTTGATGAAGCATGGATCGAAAAAATCCAAAAAACTATCCCGGAATTACCAGAACAAAAACGTGAACGATTTGCAACAGAGTATGGTCTGCCTGAATACGATGCTGGAGTACTGACCTCATCCCGATCGCTCTCTAATTATTTTGAAAAATGCACTTCTCTATATTCCAAACCAAAAATCATAAGCAACTGGATTATGGGAGATTTACTGCGAGAATTAAATAAAGGCCATCAAGATATAGACCAATGCCCTATTTCCCCCGATGCTCTGGTAAGTTTACTCAAGCTTATTGACGATGGAGTTATCAGTGGAAATATTGCTAAAACAGTTTTTGAAGAAATGTACCAGACCCAAAAAGAACCCATGGCTATCGTCGAAGAAAAAGGACTTAAACAAATTACCGATGACAAAGCCATTGACGAAATGGTTGAAGGAGTTCTGCAAGCCAACCTGAGCCAAGTGGAAGAATATAAAAATGGCAAAGAAAAGGTTCTGGGTTTTCTAGTGGGTCAGGTCATGAAGGCCAGCAAAGGAAAAGCCAACCCGGGTGCTGTGAACAAACTCCTCAAAGAAAAAATGTCCAGCATGTAATTTGAGAAACTCACGAAAATGAAATTTTTAATTTTTGCAGTCAGCCTGACTATTGCATCCCTATTAGTAGTCCCCGAAATTATTAGGGCAGAAATCGTCCAATCGCAAGACAAACGATACACAGATAACGGCGATGGTACAATTTCGGATTCTAAAACCGGATTGATGTGGATGAAAAATGACTCCTATTTACATACAGGGCACTGGCTCAACTGGCATGAAGTAAAAATTTACGTTAAGGGGTTAAATGAAGTGAGGTTCGCCAATTATTCCGACTGGCAACTACCAACAAAAGAAGAATTGAGATCATTATTTGAATCCAGCAAAACAAGCGGCTCGCAAGTGGGTCGGGAAATGAAAATTCATACCGATCCGTTATTCGGGAAAAATGGCAGTGGTTCCTTGTGGTCCGCAAATGAAAATGGAATGCACAATGCCATTGGGATCGTCTTCAACACAGGAGATACCTTCAGCGGAAATAAGAAATCCCGTTCCCGAAAAGCCACACGTGCGGTTCGAACTTATACTGACAAACATTAAAACTATTTAAAGGTCACAAAACTAATATGGCAATTTTCATCTTACTGGTTTCTTTTCTTTCATTTAACATCTTTTTCACAACCCCGGTTTCGGCTACTTACCCCACTCCCGACATAGCTCATTGGGATCTTTCGGTATCGGACGAAAGAAATGACGCTGATTACAAGGAAGTACAAAATCTGGTCGAACAGAAAAATCTGGACGCGGCCCTAGCACTATTAAATAGAAAAATAGAGGAACTTCCTAAAGAAGCTTCACCTGTTATCCTAAAAGCCTTTGTCCTTCACGAAAAAGGTCAGGCCAAGGAGTCGCTAGAAAACTTATTGATTGCATTTAAGATGGAGCGCCAGCACCCAGCATTACATTTTGCCTTTTGTCAAATTCATCGAAAACTTGGAAACGCTAAAATTTCCGATAGAGCCTGCATCATAGCCGCTCAACAACATCACAAAAACCCTTTGGCACATTATGAATACGCGCAAACTTTAATGGCAATGGGTAACGCTATGGAAGCCTTAAAAGAACTCACTCATGCTGAAAATCTAGCCCCAAAAAACTCGTCCTATCCTTATGAAAAGGGAATGATATTTATTTACCAGAACAACAATGATGAAGCAGAAAAATCATTCAAAAAGGCTCTCTCCATTGACGACAAAAATATTGAGGCCGCATATCAGCTTGCATACCTTTATGCCACTCAAGATAAAGGTGAGCTTTCTAAAACGTATATAAATAAAGTGCTGGAAATGGGATTACAACACCCCAAAGTAGAATCGACTAAACTATTAAGGGACTATATTTTTAAAAACCAGATAGGAAAACTGCCAAAAAAAATTGCCCCACAAAAATATCATTTGGGGCTTTCAAAATCCCTTTATCAAAACAAAGAGTACGGCCGAGCACTCATTGAAATTGAAACTGCTGCCAGATTAAATCCCGCTGATCTAAAGACTCAAGAAATTCTTGTCGGCATGTACAGTTTATTTTTGAGATTGGACAAAGCAGAAAAAGCCTTGCTCCAATTAATTGAATCTACCGACGATAAAGATCCACTAAAAAGCAGAAGCTATCAGGAGTGGGGAGACATCGCTGTTCTCCGCGGCAAGGTGAAAATAGCCAAAGAGAGATATGAAAAGGCTAAAGAACTGGGAGACCCTCAGGGTATCGCCAAAGCCACCTTAAAAGAGTTTCCTGATCTCAATATACCTGTCAATAAATTGCCATTAAACCCGAACGAGCTATTCATCAACCCAACGAATTCCTTAAATAGAAAAGGCGAAATATTCGCGCATTTTGGAATGGTTCAGAGAGCATTAGGAATATACTCTCTGGTATTGCGGATGGAACCTTCAAATCTTACAGCTCTTTTAAACATGGCAACTGTCAATTATCAAAACAAAAAATATAACCGGGCAATTTCTATTCTTGAGAGATTACTCGTAATTCACCCTAATCACGAAAACCTTCTTTCACATCGCCTGCTTCTTGCTCGGGCCTATGTTATGAAAGGTGACCTCGGGGACGGGGTGAAGAACGTTGACATAGCTCTCAAATTGAACTCTAACGCAAAACAATTGATTGCATCCGACCCTGTATTTGAAAGATTACGAGGAATCGAAGGTTTTCAAAAATTAATGAATTGAGCGTATTTGCGCTCAGTTCTAACACCTTTCCCGTCCCTCAAATACGACCGAAAAACCATTAGACTCCACTGCAAAAAGTTTGTTTGACTTTACCCTTTCCGTCTAGTCTAATAAATAAGTTCTCATTTATTAGACACCCACACAACGGCGGTGGTTTATGCGTAATTCAATATCAAAAGGCTTTACAAAACTTCTTGTCTTGGCACTTTACACATGGGTTCTGACTTCGGGGAATACCGCCTTTGCAGCAGATATTTGTACGGATGGATTGAAAGAACTGCAAGGTAGTCAAGGAACTATTCAGGATAAAGGCGGAATTTGGGGCTATCTAGAGAAAACCCAATCTCTCAGATCCGAATCCCTTTTAGGCCTCCAAATTGACGGCAAACTCCAACGACTTATCTCCACCTTTGAAAGTTTATGCAGTGAAGGAAAAACACCTACGGGCAATCTTCACAATCAAATTCTGGGCTTGTTAGGGGATGCGCGAATGGTCTTCAATAGAGATGGAGACGAAAGAAAAAAGGAACAGTTGCTGGCGACCCTGAACACCCTCAAAAAAAATATTGAAGAACTTCTCGCAAAACTACCGAGTTACTAAATCTTATGGCAACCAAAGAGATAAAAGAAGGAAACAAAGCCCCCGACTTTACCGCGCTGGATCAAGACGGGAAAAAAGTCAAACTCAGTTCTTTTAAGGGGAAAAAAAATATTGTCTTATATTTTTACCCGAAAGACATGACTCCGGGTTGCACCACTCAAGCTTGCGATTTCAGAGACCAACAGAAGAGTTTCAAAAGCACCGTCATACTGGGTGTTAGCATCGATTCACAAGAAAGGCACCAGAAGTTCATTGAAAAGTATGACTTACCCTTCACACTACTTGCGGATGTCGATAAAAAGGTTGTACAGAAATATGGTGTCTGGCAGGAAAAAAAGCTTTATGGAAAAACTTTTATGGGAATTGTGCGGTCCACTTTTATAATCGACAAGACCGGAACAGTACGAAAAAAATTCGTAAAAGTTAAAGTCAAAAACCATATTGAAGAAGTTCTCAACGCCTTAAAAGAACTCTAGTCACCCCTTCATCAGTTTTTCAATCTCTCTCACACTTTTTGGAATAATACTCGACAGGTTCATACAACCTTTCGAAGTCATAACCAAATTGTCTTCGATCCGAATCCCTATCGTCTCATCATAAGTTTTTCCGTCTAAACGAATTTTAAATTTCCCATATAGCCCAGGCTCATTGCTGATCATCCAGCCTGGCTTCATAGGTTGCTTTAAATAGTTTCGAAACGGATCGCCATCGTGTTCCTGTTCTCCCATCAAATGGCCGACACCGTGTGGCCTTTCCTTATAACGCAATTTATACTTACCCCCCGCCGCGACGAATTTCTTTTCCAGTCCATCGTTAATAACAGCCCAACACACTTCATTAAGCTCTTCTATCGTTACCCCGGCCCGCGCAGTTTTCTCCACTTCCCGTTGCCCTTTCAACACAATTTCATAAAGCATTTTCTGCATTGGATTAAACTTTCCTGAAACGGGGAAGCTTCTCGTAATATCCGCGTGCATGGTCATCCAGCGAACGCCAAAGTCCATCAGCATCATTTCACCTTTAGAAACAGGGTCATCATTTTTCATATAGTGAAGAGTAGTAGCATTGGTCCCAGAAGCCACAATACTGGGATAGCTGAGACCATAAGGAGAATTCATTAACATCTGGCCTTCTACAAAACCTTGGATCTGGCATTCGTTTTTAAAACTGCCAAAGTTTTTCAACATCACCTTGAATGCTTCGCCGGTAATTTCCTGGGCTTTCCTGGCATTTGCAATATCATACTTATCGAGAGGCAGGCGCAGCTCGAAATGTTTTGGCATTATATTTTTCAAGGCACCTTTTGGCGCTTTCCATTGCCGCAACCAGCCTGCAAGCTTTTGCTTAAAATCATAATTATGATCGGTAGTAATACTGGTTTTTTTGCCTTTTCGTAACCCCTCATACCAGAAGGTTGCCAGTGACTTTTTTTTATTCTTTAAAAACCTTTCCTCAATAACATCTTTAAGTTCCTCAATATCACGCACATCTTTTATCCCTGTGACAGATTGAACCTCTTTCAAACTCTCCTTATCTCCAACTCCAAATCGAACCCCTTCCCAGAATTCCATGATTCTGTCTTTGCGGCCCACAAAAAGAATCTCAGTTGATACTTTAGATTTAGGGTCCAACAACAAAACGACATTATTCTGATTGATACCCGTCAAATACATCAGTGATGGTTCCTGATAGGTCGGGCTATGGGCGTAGGCCCAAACCGTTTTACCACTAGGCCCATAAGGAACACCCGTAATGACCATCAACGAGTTTTCTTCCTTCATCAACTTATTTCTTCTATCGCGATATCGGCGTTTTGCATAAGCACCTGCTCCACCATCACGAAATATTCCAGAGTGTACTTTCTTTATCGTTTTCATATATTAGGTATAATTTTATAGTTTTTTGAATTGGAAATTAGGTTTTGCTTTAAATATACTACACTAAAGATTGGCTAATTTAATGCTTTAACCGGGGACTGCTTAAAAAATGTGCGGAAGATACACGCTTACAAAATCTAGTAAAACTATCGAGTCGCATTTTAGGCCCGTTCGCATGAGCCTTAAATACTCCCCGAGTTTTAATATCGCCCCGAGTCAAATTTCTATGGTAGTCACCCAATCATCAGAGGGGTTGCAATTGACAGGAATGAAGTGGGGACTGATACCATCCTGGTCCAAAGACCCGCAAATGGGCAATAAGCTTATCAATGCTCGTTCCGAAACTCTGCATGAAAAACCCAGCTTCCGAGAATCATTTAAAAACCAACGTTGTCTGATTCCTGCAGATGGATTTATTGAATGGAAGGGAAAACACCCTCATTATATTAGACCGAAAACCCAAGGCCTGTTCGCATTTGCAGGGCTATGGTCCACATGGGATTCCGGAGACGATCCACTCAATACCTATACCATCATCACCACAGAAGCGAATAAAACATTATCGCCCTTGCACTCACGAATGCCGGTTATCTTACATCCGGGCAACTATGAGGAATGGTTGACAGCAGAAAGCAACACCCTGTCTTCGCTTTTGACTCCCTGTCCTGATACGGATTTGGAATATTTTGAAATTTCTACAGCCGTCAATTCTCCAAAAAATAACGCTCCTGAAATTTTACGACCTGCTGGACAACGTTCTTTTACTTTTTAACAAGAATTACTAACCACTCCTTATTTTTTCTTTGCTCTGCGGAATTTTTAGATTTAGATAAATGCTTAATCTCAAATGAATCAGAAAAATGCTTCAGAATATCTTCACGAGTGGTATTGAAGGGGGGCCCTCCCTCTTCCCCGGTATGATAAAACAAACCTGCAAGCATTCCCCCTTGCTTCAATGCTCTTGCAACCGTTGACACATAGGAAGGTCGCTGCTCAGGTGATATCGCGCAAAAAAAAGTCTGCTCAATCAGCAAGTCATAAACACCATCGTGAGTAGAATCTATTCCAAAAAAATTCATGTGCAGGACTTCACACTTAATATTACGTCCTTCAACAGTAGATTTTAAATGATTCACAGCACCCGAGGAAAAATCGACCGCAGTTACCTCGAATCCATTTTCAGCTAGATAGATGACTTCATGACCGCGACCGCATCCCGGTATTAGTGTTTTACCGGGGACTATCAACTTCGACTCGAACAGTTTGACAAAAGGTGGCGCGACTTGCCCCAAATCCCAACCCAGATCATCCTCATCGTAATGCCGTTGCCAATCTTCCAGTGAATAACCGTTTTTCTTTTCTGACATAGTTTATTTCTTAAAAAATGCTGCAAGGTTATCGATAGCTGCCTGCCCCATGGCTTCAACCGCTTCGACACTATTGCCGCCAATATGAGGGGTCACCATCAAATTCGGCAACTGTAGAAATTCCATATCATCAGGAGGTTCGGAACAAAACACATCGAGCGCCGCACCTGATATTTCCCCTGACACCAAAGCCTTATGGAGAGTAGAGGGATTGACTACAGGCCCCCGACTGGTGTTGATCAGATAGGCACTGACCTGCATTTTTCGCAAAATAGCTTCATCGATCATATCGCGTGTCAAACCTGTGAGTGGCACATGCAATGTGACAATATCCGATTTCTCAATCAAAGATTCGAACGACGATGGAATGACTCCCTGGTCACGGCAAAATTCGTTTCTATCCTCAATATCACAGACCAAAATCACACAGCCGAAGGGTTTCAACAAATGAACAACCTCTTTGCCAACGTTGCCACAACCAACAATTCCGATTGTTTTCCCAGAAAGGTCACGACCGCCTTCGCGAGTCCATTCACCGCGTTTCATTCTTTCTGCGCCAATAAAAGTCCGATGACAAAGGCCAAGCATAAAACTCAACGTCAACTCTGCCACAGCTCTTTTGTTGGTTCCCGCAGTTATGGCAAGCTCAACTCCTTTTTCTTTTATGGAAGGGATATCCAGATTGTCGAGTCCAACCCCATACTTGGAAATCATCCGCAATTGCGGTAAAGCTTCGAGAGTGGCTTTGGTAACCGGGTCTCTTCCAATGATAGCGGCATCAGCACCCCTCAAAAATTCTATCAGTTCCGATTCGGACAAATAATCGTTCTTTTCGTTATAGATCGTGTTCGGAAACAGGCTGGAAAGTTTAGATTTGAGATTTTGGGATTTACAAAAGGCAGGTGGGGTAACAACTATTTTCATAGGATCAACCCCATAATTGTGTCACGATGGAGGCCCCTGCCGCATAGGTACCGATCATAGAACCGAAGCTGGATAAAAAGAAAATCAATAAAAGTCTGGCAACCCGATTTTTCCACCACATGGAATAGTGCGTAATATCGTCGCGCAAAGTTTCAAAGTCGCTCACTTTAGGTTTGCGCATGTAAGACTCGACCAACCCGACCACCATCCCCGCTCCTATTGTGGGGTTCAGCGAGGTCAACGGTGCCGCAAAAAAAGCAGCAACGATAGAAACAGGGTGACCAAAGGCAATAGCCGTACCCAACGCGCACAATCCACCATTGAGCAAGACCCAGGTGATGACCAGTTGCCCCCCCAGTTCAGGGGATTGATTGAATCCCACCACAAACATGCTGAGAATCAGAACACAGATACCCCAACCAATATAGAGCCCCAGTTTACTGGACGGCGGTTTCTTATCCAGCTCTTCTAGGTGGGCAGCGTCAGGGGGTGATTTTAGTGTGGGCATCATTCCAATGAGATGCCCCGCTCCAACCAGAGCGAGGATTTTTTTAGGAGCATGGTAGGATTCGGAAATCTGCGCCAACCGCCCTACCATGTATTCATCGCGTTCATCGATCAACACTCTTTTGATTTCCGGCAACTCTTCACCAAACTCACTGACCACCGCATGCAACATATCGCCACGCTTCAAATCTTCTACCTGCTCTTCGCTTATTTCTTCACCCACAAAAACCCCGGCAATCAAACCACCGACTA
>JAJDBA010000219.1 GCA_029261675.1 Nitrospinaceae bacterium | reverse complement strand
GGGTGTGCCGTGTCCGTTGGAGACATAGGCTGTGCCTAGTCCTCTCCTTTTCGCTTCCTGAAAAACTTCCACTGCCCATTCACTGGTGATCAAGGGTTCGTTGTAAGTAGAGACCACCACCTTCGAGCCTTTCTGTTCTGCCTGATCGCAAATTTCACCAGCCGTGACAGCAAGAGTACGAACCGTTGAGGCTTCATCTTTCAGGCTTTGCGAGGTGAACCAGTTTTGGCAATAGGCACAGTGAAAATCGCATCCCAACATCCCAAAGCTTAAAGCACGGCTTCCCGGAAGGGCGTGAAAAAAAGGTTTCTTTTCTATAGGATCGTTTTGAAGTCCCGCTACATACTGCCAGGGAACGAGAAGAGTGCCATCGGAATTAAATCGAACTTTGCAAACACCACGTTGTCCCGGACGCAGTTTGCATAGATGACCACAAGCGGTACAAAGCAAGTTGTCATCATCGAGACACTCGAATAATTTTCCAGGTCGAGTTTGTGTATCTAGTGGGTTTTGGAGAGGGGACAAAAGAACTCCTTTTTCTCCCTATTCGGTGCTGATTCCTTCGCTCTTTTTATCCAGAGCACCGACGAGGGTATGCCATGCAAGAGTGGCACATTTTGCGCGGGAAGGTAAATCACGAATTCCCATAAAGAGAGATAGTTTACCCAGGCTATGTTCATCCTTTTCAGGATCCATTTCCCCAAGAATCATTTTATGAAATTCTTCTTTGATTTTTCTGGCTGAGTCAACTTTTTTGCCTTTAATAAATGTAGTCATCAGGGAAGTACTGGCCTTGGAAATGGCGCAGCCCGAACCTAGAAAGCTCACTTCTTTAATCACATCATCTTCATCCAAATTCAGGTAGACGGTTATATCATCGCCGCAAAGCGGGTTGACACCGTGACAGGAATGACTCGCACCTTCTATTTCATGAAAGTTGCGCGGCTTACGGTTGTGGTCAAGAATGACTTGCTGGTAGAGTTCTTTATCGTATGACATGGGAAAATTCTTTTATCAATAAATCATCATAAAACCACAAAGCCATAAGGGAAACCCTTTCTAAGGCTCTCTGCCAAGGCATCCAGCTCCTCGGTTTTATTGTAAAACGCCATCGAAGCCCTAGTGGTAGCAGGCAGGCCATAGCGAATCATTGTGGGTTGCGCGCAGTGATGACCGCCTCGGCAGGCGATGCCATCCTGATCCAACCAACTCACGACATCATGCGGATGTCCGTCATTGGGGTTCTCCCCTTCTATATGAAAAGAAATGAGGCTGGCTTTTTCGCGGGCATTACCGATGATGCGTACGCCTTCAATATCGTTTAACAATGCGGTGCCATATTCGAGCAAACTGTTTTCGTAAGCGGCAATATTGTCCATTCCAATTTCATTGAGATAATCAATGGCTTCCCCTAAACCAATCACTTGAGTGATAGGCGGTGTGCCTGCTTCAAACCTTGCAGGAGGTTTTGCGTAGGTGGTTTTTTCGAGCGTGACCTGTAAAATCATATCGCCCCCTGTTACATAAGGCGGCATCTCTTCCCAGAGATCCATTTTACCGTAAACGCCACCAATGCCGCTGGGCGCATACATCTTATGCCCGGAAAATGTGTAGAAGTCACAACCAATTTCCTGAACATTCAGTTTCATATGCGGCGTACTTTGTGCACCATCTATTAATACCTTTGCTCCGACCGCATGCGCTTTTTCGGTGATTTCTTTTACGGGATTGATTGTGCCCAATGCGTTTGAGACATGATTGACTGCCACCATACGCGTCTTACTTGAAAGCAGTTTTTCATATTCTTCCATAACCAGTTCACCCGTATCGTCAACGGGAATAACTTTGAGTTTCGCACCGCGCTCTTCACAAAGAACCTGCCAAGGTACCGTGTTGGCATGATGCTCGATATTAGAAATGATAATCTCGTCATCTTTATTGATAAAACGTTTGCCAAAACTATGTGCCACCAGATTGATGGCCTGCGTGGTTCCGCTGGTAAAAACAATTTCACCGGGTTTTTCCGCGCCCATAAAATCGGCCATTTTTTTTCTAGCATCTTCGTAGAGCTGAGTGGCGTTTTCACATAATTTATAAGCTCCACGTCGTACTGTGCCATATTCTTCTGCATCGAATTGACTCACGCGATCGATCACCCGCTGCGGTTTGTGCGTAGTAGCACCGTTATCGAGATAGATTAAAGGTTTTCCACGCACGGTTTGAGACAGAATGGGAAAATCCTTGCGAATTTTTTCGACATCAAAAACAGCATTACCTGTTACAGCCGTATTGGAATCAGACATTTTCAACCTCTAATTTTTTGAGCAACGTATTGTTTAACTCTTTCACGACTTCAGGAAATTGAATAGTCTGAACAATGCTTTCAGCAAAACTTCGAGTAAGAAGCTCTTTAGCGAACTTTTTCGACAATCCTCGTGTTTGCAGATAGAACAGTTGTTCTTCGTCGATTTGCCCGATGGTCGCACCATGGGCACACTTAACGTCATCGGCAAAAATCATGAGATTGGGTTTGTTATCTGCGTGACAATCATCAGACAGCATCAGGTTATTGATCAACTGATTCGCGTTAGTCAATTGCGCGCCCTGATTAACGATGACCGTACCATCAAAACTTGAACGACCTTCATCGTTGATCACATTTTTAAAATGTTGATGGCTGATGCATTGCGGTGCTTCGTGATGAATGCGAATAAAGTTATGCACCTGCTCTTTACCTTTGAGCACGCTAACACCATTTAGAATCACTTCGGCTCCCTCTTCTTCGAGTCGCACTTCAAAATGATTGTGCACGAGAACCGACCCTGAAGAAGCATTGGCAGAGTGGAACCTAGCATTACGTTTAATATGCACACGGGTTTTTTGGAAATTCCACGCACCGAAGGGATCAGACTGCACCTGCGTCAAAATCACTCCGGCTCCTTCTGCCACTTTCCAGTCTTGGACCATATTGGTGAAATAACCTTCTTGCATCCCTACAAACTTTTCAATCACTTTTACTTCGGCAAGTTTTCCAACCTTCCATAGCAATCGTGGGGAATGCATTTCAGGTCGAGAGGTGTCTCCCGTAGAAACAAACAAAACTTGAATAGGAACCGCCACTTGACCTTTATCAGGAATCTCCACAACCGTTACATCGGCACAAAAAGCATTTGCCAGACAAGCAAACACATCGTTCTCATTCTCAAGGGACACCAACAGAGTATCGACATCGTCCTTTTCTTCGAGAGAGGAGATTTTCACCGATGATTCTATCGCCTGCAATCTGGAAAGAGTCTGGTCAAGCACACCGTTGACAAAAACCAGACAACTGTTTTCACAGCCCGAATAAATATGCTTGTCTATTAGATCAATTTTCTCAGAAGGACTAGAAACCGCAAATGCAGTGGCGGCCAATTTCTTCGTGTTCACATAGGTATACATTTCGTGCTTTGAATGCGGAAAACCCAGTACTTCAAATCGGCTCAAAGCCGACTCATGGATTGCCGACAAAGCAGAGTTCGGCTTATTTTCTTCTACAAAGTTTTTGTGAAGATCAAGAAAGGCTGTTTCTTCTGTTAGTTTTTCAAGTGTATCGGACATATTAACCTTAGTTTACCGGGGTTATCCAGTCGTATCCCTGGGATTCAAGTTCTAGAGCCAATGATTTATCGCCCGATTTAATGATCTTCCCCTTACTTAAGACATGGACAAAATCAGGTTTGATATAATCCAATAAACGCTGGTAATGAGTTATCAGAATAAGTGCATTGTTGTTGTTGCGTAGCTTATTGACCCCTTCAGAAACAATTCGAAGCGCATCAATATCCAGCCCAGAATCCGTTTCATCTAAAATGGCTAACTTGGGTTCGAGAATGGCCATTTGCAAAATCTCATTCTTCTTTTTTTCGCCACCTGAAAAGCCATCATTGAGGTTTCTCTCTTTATATTTTTTTTCCATTCCAAGCGTTTTCATTTTCTCGGAAAGGAGCTCATCAAAATCAAGCGGATCGATTTCTTCTTCTCCGGCACTGACCCGTCTTGCATTGTGGGCCATTCGCAAAAACTCTGCGTTGTTCACTCCCGGAACCTCGACCGGATATTGAAATCCCATAAAGACACCCGCAATCGATCTTTCTTCCGCATCCATTTCTAAGAGATCTTTGGCATCAAATGTTACTTTCCCAGCGGTAGTTTCGTAAGCCGGATGCCCTGAAAGGATTTTAGCCAACGTGCTTTTACCCGACCCGTTTGGTCCCATTATGGCGTGAATTTCGCCCTTATTTACGGAAAGAGAAATTCCTTTTATAATTTCACTCCCATCAACCCCTGCATGCAAATCTTTAATTTCAAGCATTCAATCAATTCCTCAATTAACAAATAAAAAACCGGGCCACGCCCGGTGGGTATTGGTCTATTTTTCTGAAGCAGAACTTAATCATTAAGCTTTTTACTCAAGCTTAACCTGAACTTTGCTTATAAAATTCCTTCAAAGCGATAGCCTTATTAGCCTACACTGTCTTCCAGTTTCAGAGTCAACAGTTTCTGCGCTTCAACAGCGAATTCCATAGGTAACTGCTTGAAAACATCTTTGCAGAATCCACTGATGACAGCTTCGATTGCATTTTCTCTGGAAATCCCCCTTGACTCGAAATAGAACAACTGATCCTCACTGATTTTTGAGGTCGCTGCTTCATGTTCTACCTGTACCGAGCTATTGGCTGTTTCTATATAAGGGAAGGTATGTGCGCTGCTTTTGTCGCCTACCAACATACTGTCGCACTGGCTGTAGTTTCTTGCGTTGGTTGCGTTTTTACCAATTTTCACCTGGCCTCGGTAACTGTTACTGGATTGGTCTGCCGAAATGCCCTTGGATATAATGCTGGAACGCGTATTTTTACCAATGTGGATCATTTTGGTTCCGGTGTCAGCCTGCATATGTCCATTGGTGAGGGCGACAGAATAAAACTCACCGCTGGAATTGTCTCCCTGCAAAATACAACTGGGATATTTCCAAGTAATTGCAGATCCGGTTTCAACTTGAGTCCACGAAATCTTAGAATTCTCACCTGCACATTTCCCACGTTTCGTCACGAAATTATAAATTCCGCCTTTACCCGTTTCTTTATCTCCTGCGTACCAGTTTTGCACGGTGCTGTATTTAATTTCAGCATTATCCATGGTTACCAATTCCACAACCGCTGCGTGCAATTGGTTGGTGTCAAATTGCGGAGCGGTACACCCTTCCAGATAAGACACATAACTGTTTTCAGCGCAGATAATGAGCGTACGCTCGAATTGCCCCGTTTCTTCGGTGTTAATACGGAAATAGGTAGAAATTTCCATTGGACTAATGGTGTCTGGTGGGATATAGACGAACGAACCATCGGTGAATACTGCACTATTGAGAGCGGCATAATAATTATCACCCACCGGAACAACCGTACCGAGATACTCCTCAACCAACTCAGGGTAATCCTGAAGTGCTTCTGAAATGGGGCAAAAAATGATTCCCTGCTCCATCAATTTTTTCTTATGGGTGGTGGCAACACTGACACTATCAAAAACAGCATCAACAGCTACGTTAGCTAGTTTTTTTTGTTCATCGAGAGGTATCCCCAGCTTTTCAAACGTGCGCATGACTTCCGGGTCAACTTCATCCAGACTTTCCAGCACCTTCTTTTTCTTTGGAGCGGAGTAGTAGGAAATATCCTGAAAGTCGATAGACGGGTAATGCACATTCGGCCACGCCGGCTCTTTCATGGTTTTCCATTTCGCGTACGCTTTGAGACGAAAATTGAGCATGAACTCAGGCTCATTTTTCTTTTTTGAAATAGCACGCACAACATCTTCATTGAGACCCTTGGCAAAGGTGTCAGATTCTACATCTGTCGTGAACCCATATTTATATTGGTTGTCTTCCAGCAAATCGGAGACGGAATTTTGTTCGTCACTCATTTTATTTCTCCAGGTTATACCTGTGGAACAACGTTAATCTCGTTGTAAATATGTTTGCGTAATGTTGATTCCATAAAGGACAAAGTCGCTCCAAGGGAAGACCCGCAACTGCCGCAGGCACCTTGATATTGAACCAACACTTTCTCACCATCGGTCACATCCAGTAATTGGACATTACCGCCATCGTTCATAAGTGCAGGGCGAATATGTTCATCCAGAACCAACTCTATCTGTTCTTTTTGCTCTTCCAGAGTCAACCCTAGCCACGCCTGGGCAACCATATTCAATTCGGTGGTTGACTTGAAATCCTCTTTTTTGATGGATGCGCTGGCTAGGGCAACTCCCTTCGCTGCTGGGTACTGGTCTTTTACCGCTTTCAGCAGTTCCTCAATGGTATCAAATGCTTTTTGTTTCGACTCGGGAACAGATGCCACATCCGGACTGTCTCGGAGTGTCGCTTCCACATCGTCCCTCAAAAGCGAACACGCCTCATCGATAGTAAGCCCCTCCACCATAGAGCACAGAGTTTCTCCAATTACCAATGACACTTTTCCGCCATAGGCAAAAAATCGCGCGCTGAAAATGCGATCTTCCTTCATATCTGCCAGCCAGTACAACTTGGTATCTTTGAACTTAGCTTCGACCAGAGCCATGCCTTTTTCCTTAGCATCCTCCAGGTAATATGCACCGCGATGTTTGATATTTGCAGCCACTTCCTCAAACTTTGCAGAAAATTTTTCTTCGGCAACGGTCACAATATAAATCCTTATATATTAACGATTAAAGTACTTCGAAATAGAAAACATCCAGATATTGAATGTACTCATAATTATATATCAAATTACCCTCTTGCTACAATTTTTAGATGCTATCGGTGCCTGAAAGTTCTTTTATTTCCCACCTTTTTATAACAATTCATCCAACAAGGTGGGAAATTAGCAAAAACGGGATCTACATTCGATCAGGATACATTCGGGGCAATTTGACCGTTCAAACAATTTCTATACATTCTCAGAATAAAAAAGCTATAATTTAGGCATACTTACAATGATAAATGGTGCTCTATAACGAAGGACTAAAATAACAGGAATCACCAACGGCTGAAGGCTTAAACTATGACTCCAACATCCGAAACATCGCGACCGAAGCTCATTGATGGAATGGGTAGAACCATTGTTAATCTGCGTATTTCGGTCACCGACCGTTGTAATTTCCGCTGTAC
>JAJDBA010000218.1 GCA_029261675.1 Nitrospinaceae bacterium | reverse complement strand
ATTGGTCAAGGCCGCAAACCATTCCAATATTAATCGAGATCCTCTTCTAAGCGATGGGGTGTTCCAGTTCTGGCTTGTCTCCTCTTGATGAGTTGTACAATAAGGCCCAAACAGCATGCTGCTGGCGGGCGCGGTTCGTTGCTTAAATTAAACTACTGACATTCTGTCCACGTTCAGTTTCTATAGCCGTAGCATCCGGCTCATCCCTAATTTCTGAAGGCCCAGGAGCACGTAACGGATTCGTATTTTGAGCTTCCTGTAAGGGGTCACGTACTTCCTCAATTTGCTCCACATCTGATGCAGGGATATCCAAGGGCGGTTCATTACGAGCTGCTTCTCGCGCATCTTCAGCCCTTTGCTCGGCTCTCGCTTCTGGAACATTTGCCCTTATTTCAGAAAGGTCATCTTCCTGAACTTCTACCTCTTCAGTTCCTCTGATTTCAGCATTGTCAGCTTCAACTCTTTGCTGTAATTGAACGTTTTGTCGTTCTGGCGCGTCAGCAACATCATTACCTGTATCTCTAGTTTCATCTACCGCATCTCTTGCCCGGGAGGTCGGATTAGAATCCAATTCGTTAGTTGCAGCAGCGGCTTCCTCTGGATTATCTATCTGGTTCCGCACAGAAAATTCTTCAGCGCCGTTGGGGTTTGTCTGGGTATTTCCCAACTGAAACCCTTCGTTAAGGGCTTCTTCTGGGTCAGAATCCCCGGGACCTGCAACTTGTGCTGAATCACTGCTGTTGTTAGGAGTGGGTTCTGTTCGATTTCGTTGAAGAGCATCTTCAGATGCAACGCGCCGTTCGGCAATTGCCTGCCCTTGAATGGATTCTTGCTGATCCGCCTCTTGTTGATCGACTGCCTGCCGAACTTCCTGGGTTTGGGTTTCTGTCCGATTACGTTCTGCGGCTTGATTCTGATTGATAGCATCCTGAGTAATTTCAACGCGATCTTCTACTCGTTCGGGGCGAGAAACGTCTCTTTCCTCTTCAGCTGCTGCTTCGCGAGCACGTCGTGGATCCCTTACATCTTCTTCCGCGTCATCAAGCCGACGGGGCCGCGCTACCTCTTCACGGGATTGTTCTAATCCCCTTAAAGCACTGGTGTTTCCCTGGTCTAATGGAAAATTACCTACTTCTTCAGCCATAGCATCCCCCTATAGGTATAAATTCAGTTTTGGTACCCGGTCCCTGGGGTTGCTTCCTGATACCTGAAACTCTTATCGATAATAAATCAATTACCTGGTAAAGCTTTAGCTACTTTGTCCGATAAGATAATCAGGCTTCAAGTATCCTTTTGCTAAAAAATACTTCTAAAAAAAACAAAGCCTGTAAAACCTTCCTCTCAATAATTACCTTTACCCCAGAGAAGTTGACAGTCCTACGCTTCTAGTATCGGCGAAAACTAGCCAAACTTTAGTTCTAATTTAGGACTTTTTTTTAAAAATATCCACATCCACAAAATTTTTCTATTAGAATTTAAACTAAAAAACAAACAACAGACAATATTACAAATGCTTATGCGAGAATGAGGCAGGGAGAGTTGAGAGATAAATTAATGCGGATTTTCTAATTTAGAGAGAATACTTTCCCAGTCTTTATAAAAAGGGACCATTTCATATTCCAAGATATCCGCCAGAAGCACCCAATCCTGATTCTGATTGGCTTCTAGCATCTGGCTCATCAAATCCGTTAGCTTTTTCTGACGCGCATGTAAATTTTCATCATCGGCATCGGGTAGCTCCATTTTGCTTTCGTCAGGGTTCATTACTACGCTAACAACTTGGGAAAACCAGTCAATACCGTCTAGAATTTGCAGGTAATATTTATTGGCTTCCTGTTCATTTCCAGCACGAAATAAATCTGCAGCCTGTTCAAAGCCAGGGATGAGCTTTTTCAAATATTCGAGGGCATTTGCAAGATTGGTTGCTACCAGATCTTTCAAATTAGCCAGTTCGACTTCAAGAGAATCAATATCGGAAGGTTTTTTTTGCAGGGCTTCCTGGTCATCGGAAGGGAATTCTTTATCATCCAGCCATATTCGCCTTATATACGAACCCGGCGTTTTCCCCACCATGGAGTCAAGGATTACTCCTAAGGTATCACCTTTAAATTCGGATTCTTCTTGCTCAACACCATTGATGGATACCTTCATAGGGCTTTTTCCTCAAGTTTAAAAATCCCCGCAATTTTAAACTCCCCCAACCCCCTTTGCAACCCCTCGGTGAGCGCCGGGGCAATAGAGCAATGCCCATTAAGCTAAAAATGTCGTGAAGCCTTTAACTTTAGGTTGGATAGTATTTCTTCCCACGCTAATAGGCACACCGAAAACCGACAAAATCAATTTTTTTTGTCGGCTTGGCATCAGTTCTATCAGAGGGTCGAACCCCTACCGAGTAATTTATCCAGGAACCACCACGGATTACTTTACGACTGCCTTTTTCCGGACCTTTGGGGTTGTCATGTGGCTTTTTCTCGTAATATTCTTCATCGTACCAGTCTAAAACCCACTCATATACGTTACCCGCCATATCATACAAACCGAAGTCATTTGCCGGGAAACTGCCTACCGGAGCAGTGTGACTGTAGCCATCCTCAAATTGTTTTTCTTTCCAACGTTTATCACAACTACGATCACAAAAATTAGCTCGCTTGGATTCAGCTTCATTACCCCATGGGAAAGTCAGCTGTTTTCCTCCTCTCGCGGCCCATTCCCATTCGGCTTCAGTAGGAAGTCGCTTGCCCACTTTTTCACAATATTCCATCGCCTCATACCAGGTAACGCTCTCCACCGGCAAGTTGGATCCTTTAAATTCAGAAGGGTTCTTGATCATGACGTATTGGAAATCTTTTTGAGTCACTTCATAGAGGTCAAGGTAGAAACTGCTTAACTTGACTGAGTGAAGGGGTTCTTCATCCTTAAACCATTTCTCTTTACAATGATCATTATTTTTCAGGCAAACCTTCTGAGCTTCTTTTGAAGTTGTCCCTCTAATAAACTCTCCGCTGGGAATTAAAACCATTCCCTGGGGGATTTGTTTTGATGCAATTGTCACATTTGTCTCTTCAGAATTAGCAGTTAGCACCAAAGAAAAACAAATCGAAAAGGTAATTAAAGAGACTAGATTTTTAAACATAGATTCTTCTCCACCGATTGATCCTTTCACCCCAGGCCAGAGCTTTTTCAGTGACATTGTTTTTCTTCCAATTTCCTGCTGCATATTTGTTTGCTTCGGCAAGAGTGGGATAGATATGAATCGTGCCCAGAATCTTATTCATTCCAAATCCATTTTTCATCGCCGCAACATATTCTGAAATGATATCTCCCGCGTGAAGCCCTGCAATGGTCACGCCAATGATTTTATCTTTTCCCGGTACCGTCAAGACTTTAACGATTCCATGAGCAGCCTCGTCGGCAATTGCTCGGTCAAGATCATCGATTCCATAAGTAGTGACATCATAGGGAATCCCCTGTTCTTTTGCCTCTATTTCGTTCAAACCCGAACGTGCCACTTCAGGGTCCGTAAAAGTCGACCAGGGAACAGTGCTGTAATCAACTTTGAATCCGTAAAATGGATTTAACATTGAATTCACGGCACAGTACCAGGCTTGGTGAGCGGCGGTATGCGTAAATTGGTATGGACCCGCAACATCACCACAAGCATATATATTGGGGATATTGGTTTTCATATACTCATCCACCTTGATTGTTTTTTGCGGTGTTAATTCGACTCCGAGCTCTTCCAACCCAAACCCAGTTGTATTGGCTTTTCTGCCCAATGCAATCAACAGGGTATCGAACTCGACTTCAACAGAGTTTCCATTATTTTCACACTCCAGAAAATCTTTCCCGTCGCGCTTAAAGAATCTTTTGGGTGTATGACCTACCAACACATTTATGCCATCGTTTTGAAAACTTTCCAGAACCATTTGTGATACTTCCGGGTCTTCTTTAGGAATCAGCCGTTTGTTGCGTTGAACCTGAGTCACTTTACTCCCCAGTCGAGCAAAGGCCTGGGTCAGTTCAGAGCCGATGGGTCCACCTCCCAATACCAACATGTTTTTGGGTTGTTCGCGGATGTTCCAAATGGTATCGGACGTATAGTGCTCAACATTCTCGATTCCATCAATTGGAGGAATGGAAGGGCGCGCTCCAGTACCAACGACAATATTCCGGGTTGTTAAAACTTTTCCATTCACAGACACTTCATAAGGTGAGATTATTTTAGCTTCCCCTGTATAACATTCGACCCCTAAAGAAGTGTACCGTTCTATAGAATCATGCGGCTCTATCGTTCTGATAACCCGTTGGACTCGTTCCATCACATCTGCAAAATCAAAATCAACATGCGCACTTTTAAATCCCAACTTCTGGCATTTTTTAACATCGGCCATGAATTTAGCTGAACGAATCAAGGCTTTGCTGGGGACACATCCTGTATTAAGACAGTCACCTCCCATTTTATGTTTCTCTATAAGTGCAACTTTTCCTTTGGTTGCGGCGCCTATATAGCTTGTAACCAACCCGGCCGATCCCCCGCCAATCACCACCATGTTGTAATCAAATGATTTTGGTTTTTTAAATTTACTCATAACCCTTCTTCCTTTATAGAAACCCACAAGCTTTCTGGCCAGAAAAGGAAAAATCCCTAACAGAACAAATGAAAAAATAATTTCCGGGGAGAGAATGCCGCTTAAAGAATCTAATTGAGCCAATTGCGTACCGGCATTCACAAAAACAATAGTCCCTGCCAGCATACCTAGCTGACTCACCCCGTAAAAAGTTATCGCCTTCATGGGAGTAAGCCCCATCACCAGATTAATCACAAAAAAGGGAACAGCAGGAATTAACCGAAGCGTGAAAAGGTAAAACCCTCCATCTTTTTGCACTCCGTCGTTAAATGATTTTAGATAACTACCAAATTTATTCTGAACCCAGTCGCGCAACAATAAACGTGAAACAAGAAAGGCGAGAGTCGCGCCGATACTGCTGGCAAAAGAAACCAAAATTGTTCCAACAACCAGCCCAAACAACGCACCGCCCAGCAAGGTAAGGAGTACCGCCCCTGGCAGAGAAAGAGCCGTTGACACAATATAAATTGCAGTAAATGCACCAATCGCCAATAAAGTATTTTCTTTATAAAATTCTAAGAAATTAGCTTGTTGCTCTTTAATATATTCAAGGGACAGGTATTGGCCGAGATCTAAATAGAAAAAAGCTCCTAGAACACTGGCAATATTAAAAATTATTATTATTTGTTTCAAATTCTTCATGCTTCCCCTTAGTGCTTAATTTTATATTCGCCCCTTGCATTAATTTTACCCTGTTATAAATGCAGATGGGCTGATAAACAGTTTTTTTCAACTATCCAATAGTCGTCTTTTCTTCTATATTCTTACAAAACAATTTAAATCCTTCCCTAACAAAATCGAAAATCCATCAGAAATTCAAGCGTTATTCCAAAGGGTTTCGCCAATTTGAACTTATGCGGGTTGACCTTGTAGCTATAAGGTCAGTAGAATGAGTACCCATAAACATTCCTATTTGGATGAAGATAATGGTCGACCCCATAAGTGGTGGAACATTCAGCCAGTTACTAAACACGATAAACCAGAACCGATCTGGCTTGCAAAATTCACTGGAACGCATTTCATCTGGCAGAAGGCTAAATCAAGCAGGAACCGACGCCGCTGCTAGTGCACTCTCTACTCAGCTTCGCTCAGAGATTAGCGCACTCACCCAGGCTGTCAGCAATGTGGAAACAGGAGCGAATTTTACACGTATAGCTGATGGCGGACTTGCCGGGATTTCCGATCTGGTTAGTCGTGGTAGAGAACTTGCAATTCAATCCAGCAATGGAACTCTGAACGATTCGCAAAGGCAGGCTTTGAATCAAGAGTTCACACAAATTCAAGGCGAAATCGACCGATTGACGGGCTCTCTGGAGTTCAATGGACAAAAACTTTTAGACGGCTCCCTTGCCCCGAGCGCCGATCCGGTAAATATCCAAGCAGGTTCTGGGTCGGGGACTGCTAACCAGGTCAACCTCAATGTGGTCGAAAGTGTTACAACCGAATCCTTAGGGATCGATAACTCAGACATCTCTACTTCACAAGGTGCCTTGGAAGCAGTAGGCGATTTCGAAAGAGCCGCGCAAACACTAAGCGCTACCCGAGGGCAGGTCGGTGCCGTTGGAAATAGATTGGCAAGTTCTGCTAATGGATTGAATTCTCAAATCGAGAACCTGACCCAAGCGGAATCGGGTCTGGCCGACACCGATCTTGCCGAAGAAGTGACCCGCCTACAACAAGGCTTATTAAGGTTTGAGACATCCATTCGTGCCTTGGCGTCGCAAATCCAGAACGAGCAATCCCGAGCACGCATCCTAGATTTCTCTGTCTAGCCATCAATACTGCATTGATTTTATAATTTGTCTGGGTTTCTCGAGCACATTTAAATCTATTTAATTACCTCTGTACCTTCATAGAAGTATAAAGGGTCTTGACCCGATACCTTCGAAATGCTATTAATTTATTTCCTAATTTTTTCTGCTACAAGTAAACCCGTTTTGCTTGTCGTCAATAACTGTTTTGTTTGGAGAAAGATCCATGGAAATCAATGAAATCAGAGTAGAAATCAGAAAACATCATGTGACCCCGGGGATCAATGTTCTCGACCTTATTATTGATGCCGATGGCGAAAGTATCCGCCAACAAACTCAACATAAAGATACTGACCAAGCTTTCCAGAAATTCGTGAAAGATATCACCAAAGTAGGTCAAGAACTCGCCAACGCACGTATCGAAGGTTAGCTCGCTAGAGTGGTTAATTTCGCTACTTCGGAAAAATTTCAAACTCATATCCAGAAGCTTAATGGCATCTGTATCATCGTAAATGAATAGTCCTTGGGGAACCAGCGTCACGCTGACTAAGGATTTGTGATTTGTAGTTTTTTGAGTTTTTCTACGAGGGTGGTCCGGTTGAGTCCGAGTAAATTTGCGGCTTTGTTTTTAACCCAACCGGTTTTTTCTAGCGCTTCGAGCAACAACTCTTTTTCGAAACCTTCAACCATTTTTTTAAGGTTGATACCTTCTTCTGGAATACCAACATGAAAAGACTGTTTTAAGGACTGCTGCAACATCTGCGCAGGGTTGCCTTCCTCTTCTGCTACCAATGGTTGCCATTTTTCTTTTGGAATATCGCCAAGAACTTTATCCGGCAAGTCGCGCGGCGTAATAGTAGCACCAATGCTCAAAACCAACATACGTTCTACAAAATTTGCCAATTCCCGGATATTGCCCGGCCAGGAATAGTTGACCAAAAATTCCATCGCCTCATCATTGATATTTTTTCCGCCTGCGGCCCCATTCAATTGCTTTAAAAAATGATTTGCTAAAAGAGGAATATCGGTTTTTCTCTCGCGCAAAGGAGGAAGATTAATAGGAATAATATTGAGCCTATAGAAAAGGTCTTCACGGAAATTACCCTCTTTGATCAAATCTTCCAGGTTTCGATGCGTAGCGGTGATGACCCGGACATCAATGGGCGTCGGCTTGGTGCTGCCCAGACGGTCAATCTCTCGTTCAGCAAGAACCCGCAACAGTTTTACCTGTAAAGCCGTAGGCATATCACCGATTTCGTCGAGGAAAATAGTTCCTTGGTTTGCCAACTCCATCCGTCCGATCCGGGCACTAACCGCACCTGTAAACGCGCCCTTTTCGTAACCAAACAGTTCACTCTCTAAAAGCTCATGGGGAATGGCACCGCAGTTGACAGCAATGAAAGGTTTGGCAGCACGCGGACTGTTTGCATGTAGAGCGCGGGCGATGAGTTCTTTTCCGGTACCGCTTTCGCCATAGATCATAACCGTGCTCTGGGATCCAGCAGCACGTTCTACAACGTCAAAAACTTCACGGATAGGTTGACTTTCGCCAACGATATTGAAGCTGTCTGATTCAAGTTTTATCTTCATAGTCAGGGGATATTATATCCAGAGAAGAATAATTGTCAAATAAAACAGTTATTTATAAACCTGACTTAATCGCAAAAAACGTCAAAAACCCCTCTCCCAAAAAAAAGTCAGGCACAAAATCATGCCCACCCAAACCGTAGTATAAATTGACGCCAGTCACTTTTAAGATTTTCTAAATAAGTCGGGGCACGGAAATGGGGGAAATATTACGAAAATGAATAAGTACGGATGGAATGGAACATCCAAGATTATGGATGCTTAGATAGTTTGTTCGCCATTTAATGACAGTTTCTCATATGATAAGAAGGTTAATCTTCCCCTTTTAAAACGCGCATAGCCAATATTACATATTTTCTAAGCTCAACCTCCCAGTTGAATAAATTGTCAGTCGTGATTCCCAGGAATTGTAGCAATCGTTCTTTATCGGGTTCCCCTTGTATATGAGAACAAGCGGGATAACCCCATTCCTGCAAAAGTAATTTTGCCAATACCACAACCGCAATCGGTTTGGAAACCCAACTGGATTTATTATCTTTGCCATCGGAACGATATAAATCTGAAAGAGACTTAGGAAAACCCCAAGCATTCATTAGTTCCATGCCTACGTCAAAACTATCGAATCCAAAAACTTTTTTTTCAGCATCAAGCAGACATACCTTGTCGTTACGGGAAATTTCAAACGCCTCCGCCAGCTCTTTTGGGCAATACGCAGATAATGCGATGACTCCAGCATCGTGAATCAATCCTGCAGTAAAACAAACATCCGACTCCAGACCGCCAATCAAGCGTCCCAATCCCCCTGATAAAGATGCTGTCACTCCACTATGCATCCATAAATCGCCAAAACCTATCGGAGTCTCATTTTGGTGATTGGTCGAGTACCGCTCCAGAATAGGTGTGCGCAGTATGACATTTTTAATCGCTCCCGGCCCCAAAAGACCCGCAGCCTGTTGCAAGGACGAAATTTTACCCGAATACCCATAGACAGGGCTGTTCGCAACTTTTAAAACACTGAGTGCCATGGACGGGTCGTATTGAATAATTTCAACAATATTATAGTCCATAGAAGAAGTAGAACCTGTGGCAACAAGCACGCTGTTGATCTGCTCAGGAAGCGAAGGAAGGTTTTTTATAGATCGAAACCAATCGAGAGATTTTTTCATGGTGTGCCTACAATCGTGCGATTTCTACCTTCATGTTTAGCTTTGTATAAGGCCTGATCGGCAACTTTGATCAGGTCTGCAGGACTCGTGATAAGTTTCGAATCAAACTCGGCTATGCCACAACTGACCGTCACTTTAAAATCTTTTCCCTTGTGCTGAAAAGTCTGGCTGGCCATTTCTTCCCGAATTCGCTCAGCAATATAGACGGCCCCCTCAACTTTTGTTTCAGGCAACACCAGAACAAACTCTTCACCGCCATATCTTGCCGCTACATCATTAGAGCGGCAAAACTTTTTCATGGTCGATGCAAAATCCAGAAGAATATCATCCCCCTTCTGATGCCCGTAGGTGTCATTGACATTTTTAAAATGGTCAATATCCATAATAATTACAGAAAGGGAAGAATCGTAACGCTGACAACGAAATACTTCATTTTTTAAAATCGACTGCATCTGCTGGTGATTGTCCAAGCCCGTCAACCCATCAGTGACAGAAAGCTTTTCGACTTTTTCAAAAAGTAATGCATTGCTTATAGAAAGCGCAACAAATTCGGAAACGTTCAGAGAAAAATCCAGGTCCCCAACGTTAAAAAAACCTTTTTCGTTATCATTGAAATTCAACACTCCAATAATTTCATTCTCAATCATTAACGGGATGGAAACAAAAAACGTATATTTGAACAAAGGGTTTCTACGACCTCGAAAATATCTTGAGCTTGCAAAGTCCTGTTCAAATATATATCGGCCTGATTCCATAGCATCCTTCATTATGGGTGATTCACTTTGGTAAAGAGTAAGGCCTTCCTGCAATTCGGGATGATTGTGACTGAGGAGTCGCAGCTTTCTGTGGTCTTTATCAAACAGGAAAAAAGAAAAATATTTTACTGCTAAAATGGAAGGTAACTTTTCTGCCAGAACCTTGCTGATTTCTTCGGAGCTGAGGAGATTGATACTTTTCTGCAAATAGATCAGGTGATCCAGCGCTTCCAAAGAATCCCCCAACAGGCTATTCTGCTTCTTCAACAGGTTCCTAACTGTCTCAGATTCCTGCCATTTCAATTTTTCCTGTTCCGGTGTGCTCATTCCCTGCTCCGAATCGGATAGATTTGGACAAATTCCAAAATCTTCAATTTAATTAGGTCAAAAATCTGACTCTGATTAACATCATGTTTTTCCAGAAAATGTCGAAGAAAATGGTAGACCGCTTTATACTATATTTACGGTTAAAACGTTTAAAAATTTAGACTTCGATAACACGAATAAACTGTAAAAGATCAAAAGAGTCCTAAGAGTTCACAAATGGCACCTAATTTGCTTTATTTATGAAAAAAAGCCAAAATCAAAGAATATGTCAATAAAATCAAAACTTAAAGAATTCCTCATCCTCGCTTTCCTATTGGTGTCATCCTTCATGGCACCAGACCTTTGGGCGCAGGAAGATTTCTATGAGAATGGCCCGTTACTCAAAACAGTGAAAATTGGACCCCACCCCATTTACACAAGAATTTTGATCGACTTGACCGAGCCCGTCACCTATCAGGTTAAAGCAAATTTTGCAGAAAAACGCATTATTTTGACTCTGCCTGAGACTCAGCGAGGACCACGCGTTCGCAGTAAAACATTTAACGACAAAAATCTGGAGCAATTTTCGGTTAGTTCGCGAGAAGGAAAAGTAATAGTTACTTTTGTTTTAAAACAATCCAATACTCGGTTTTTCCATTCGATGAACCCCGAAAAACCTCAAATCATAATTGATCTAAAGGGAAAGTCCCAACCTATTTTGAAAGCGAAAATTGGAGGCCTATCCCCTGCCTCTAAAGGAACGAAAAGTAGCAACAGGAAGAACGGAAAACAAGATATCAAAAAAGACAATTCTCCTTCTAGCGGAAAGGTACGGCTAGCTGGATTTACACCAGGTAAAGTCCGCAATCTTATCAGCCGGGATGAGCAAGAGAAAGAAAAGAATGGATGGGAAGATTACCAAAAAGGACTTAAAGAATTTCAAAGCCAAAATTACCCTAACGCATCAAAATCTTTAAAAGAGTTTGCAGATAATTATCCAAACAGCAAATACTTGGGGCAAGCCCTTTATTTAAGAGCCGAATCTGAATATCGCAAAACATTTAAAGAGCTCAACCCTAATTACGATAGGGCTCTGGCTGCTTACCAGTCCGCCATGAGAAAAGATCCCAAATCAAAATTTTACGATCATGCCTTACTAAAGGTAGCAACGATCTATGATGACATAGGCTATCGACTTGAAGCACGTACTCTTTACAACCAGGGAGTCAACAAAAGAAAAAAGAGCTTATACAATGAGACACGAAGAAACAGCCTGGCTGCAATGTTGATGAAAGTAGAAAGGTTTAAAGAAGCGTTCGATGCGTTTCAGTTGATCCTTAAGAGGTCCCCAAAAAATTTGGATGCAAAAGCAGGGATTTTTGCAATAGCCAATCGTTTTTACGAGAAAAACGAATATGATCAGGCCTTGGAAATTTATGAGGCGGGTGCCAAACGCTGGCCGAGCGAATTAAATGAAAAACCAGAAATCAATTATAATATGGCGGAAATTTATTTTTCCCAGGAAAAATATGATAAGGCAAGAAAACATTTTTTCAATCTTCTGAATTTGGCACCCTCTTCAAAAAATGCACATAAAGCCCTTAACCGAATTGGCGACACATACATGCTTAAAGGCAACTATCAAAATGCTTTGGCGGTGTTTGATGAATCCAGTAAAAAACAGGCCCCAAAATTGAATGAAGAAGAAAAGCCTGTATTGGATCAAGAAGAAAACCCCATTATGGAAGACAGTGCCGACACGCAATATGGAAGAATTCGAATGGCTGATATCGGGATACGAAGCCCGCGCTTAGAAGTCAACGACATCGTTTTTGATGTCTCATATTATTACAAGCCTTTCCCAACGTATGAGAAAATTTTTCAGGAAGCAAAAAATGTAGAAATATTGGCGGAAGTAACTTTGAGTCGCGGAATTGCTTACTTAATGGAACAGAATTACTTGAAAGCTATTGAGGAATTTAAAAAACTTTTCCCACTCGGACCTGAGTCCCGTTTTTCGCAGGAAGCCGAAAGGTTTGTCAAGCAGGCTCTCATTGCCCTGGTGGATAAATATTCAAAACAAAAAGGCATGTTACCTATTCTTTATTCCTACAGTGATTTTGTCAGTCTACCAGTCAAAAATATTAAGAATGCCAAGACCCTGCTGCAAGTAGGAGAAGCCTATCAGGCAATAGGTATGTACCCTGAAGCAGTCAAGTTTTATGAAAAAGTTAAAGTGCTTGATTCTGAAGACTCATTTCGAGATAGAATTTTTCTAAATTTAGGGAAAATTCATTTAGAAGAGAAGAATTTTGATGAAGCCATTATGGTTGGTCGTGCTTTCATCAAAAACTTTCCTCGCAGCAAAAGATTGCTAGAAGCTAAAAAATTACTTGCCCAAGCCCACAAAGGAAACGGGAATTTTCTCGGGGCATTGACAATGTTTGACGAATTACTGGCCCTGTCAAAAAACAAAGCCGAGGTTCACTATTTAATCGCCGAAATTAAAACCGAAATGAAAAAATATACGGAGGCCGCACAATCCTATCAAAATGCTATTGCAGAATACGACAGGAAAGAGCGCGTTATCCCTGACTATATCCAAAAATCTTATTATCATCTGGGTACTTCGCTTTTTAAGATGAACCGATTTAAAGCGGCCATTGAAGCTTTTGATTCCGCCAAAGAACTTTTCCCAGATAATCCGCTAAGAAATTGGGCAGATTACCTCTTGATAGAAAGTTATGAACAGCAAGGAGATACCGACAAATCAAAAGATGAAATCAATAGACTGGTCAAGGCTGAAAGCGCCGATCCTATTCTCAAGCGTGCAGCCCAATCGAGGGCCGATATTCAGGATTGGGAAAAACAATTAAAAGAAGGATGATTTTAATTTATAATAGAAACAGATTGAAAACCCACTGTAATCCTTCCTATGACAAACCCTAGCGGCAATAAAAGTAAAGAAATCCAGACTCTTATCCAAAATATGGAGGCTTTTAACGAAGTCACCGCACAATTGCAAAACTCTTATGATGAACTTCAAGGGAGAGTCAAAAAACTTGATCTTGAACTTTCCGATAAGAATGATGAGCTGAAAAAAAATCTAGCTGAAAAGGAACGGGTAAAAAATTATCTAAATGATATTTTAGAAAGCCAAACCAACGGTGTCATCGTTGTAGACCGCGCAGGAATTATCACTACCTGCAATAAAACAACTGGAAGTATCACAGGGATAAAACCACAAAGCTGTCTTGGAAAATCTTTAAATGAAGTATTTCCTTTATTCGAATCTGTAGTGGCTCGGCTGGGGAAATCCCGTGGCGAAACCATTAGTCAGGACAAAGACATCCCCAATGCAAACGGAGGTACTCTGTACATCCGTATTTCTGCATCCCCGGTCTGGGATAACCACGGAGGGCAAATCGGCACGATTTTAATCCTTCAGGACATGACCGAGTTCCGCAGAATGGAAGAGTTAGCTCAGCGCAATCAAAGACTGCGAGAGATGGGAGAAATGGCAGCAGGCATCGCCCATGAAATCAGAAATCCTTTAGCCAGCATTGAGTTGTTTGCCTCCCTGCTGAAAAAAGACCTTGAAGGAGATAGCGAGAAAGAAGATCTCGTACAACATATTCGAGCAGGAGTACAGAATATGGATCGCATCATATCGACCCTGCTTTTGTTTGCGAAATCCGCGCAGCCATCTCGACAGCAATGTGACATCAATCTACTACTCACCGAATGCCTGGAGGGAATCAATAACGTTATGGTTCCCGAGAATATCAATGTGATTCGCAAATCAAGCTCCGGCACCCTACTGGCAAATGGCGACCGTGAACTATTACGCCAAGTATTTCCTAATCTAATCAACAACGCGATCCAGGCAATGCCCGAAGGCGGCGAGTTGAGCCTCACCACCCAAAAATCTTCTGTTCACAACAATGGTTCAACAAAGCGGCAATATATTTCCGTTACCGTAACGGATACGGGTGTCGGCATGTCAGCCGATAATCTGGCAAAAATATTTAATCCATTCTTCACCACAAAAGATAAAGGCACAGGACTCGGCCTGGCTATTTCCCACAATATTATCAAGGCACATCAAGGTACGATCGACGCAATCAGTGAAGAGGGAAAGGGAACATCTTTCACAGTTAAAATTCCAAGTTGGGATGAGGATTTCGATGAAACATAATGAATCAAAAAAAATTCTGATCGTCGATGACGAATCCGAAATGCGAGTGGCCTTGGAGACCACACTGAAAAGGGAAAAGTTTCAACTCACCTGCGCTGAAGATGGAAAACAGGCGTTAGAAAAAATGGAAGATGAGGATTTCGATCTGATTCTCACTGATGTTCGCATGCCAAAATTGAATGGACTGGAGTTGTTACGTGCAGTTAAAGAAAACTCACCGAAAACCCAAGTCGTAATGATGACAGCATATGGGACCATAGACAATGCTGTTGAGGCCATGAAAGAAGGCGCGTTTGATTATTTAATAAAAGGTTCCGGGTTTTCGGCCGACGTATTGGTATCAACCGTCAAGCGTGCGTTTCTCGACCCTGGAAGTTTTATCCCCCCTACCCCTCGGTCGACCACACAAATGGAGTCGTTAGGGGACATGAAAAGAATTGTTACGCAGAATGAAGAAATGAAAAAACTTCTGCAATTTGCCGAAAACGTTTCCTACAGCAAATCCACTGTTCTCATTATGGGAGAAACAGGAACAGGAAAGGAATTATTCGCGCGTTATATACACCAGTGCAGTCCACGCTCTGAAAAACCTTTTATGGCCGTTAATTGTGCCGCCCTGCCCGAGGGCTTACTCGAATCAGAATTGTTTGGCCATGAAAAAGGATCGTTTACCGGAGCCACTGAAAATAAAGAGGGAAAATTTGAATTGGCTAACAACAGTTCATTGCTCCTTGATGAAGTTACGGAAATGTCTCCTCCATTACAGGCCAAACTACTTAGGGTTTTGCAAGAACACGAAGTGGATAAAATTGGCGGTAGGTCACCTATACCCGTAGATGTGCGGGTTATAGCGACCAGCAACCGCGATATACGAAAACGTATTCAGGAACAGGAATTCCGTGAAGATCTATATTATAGGTTGAACGTGGTGCCCATCAATCTCATCCCATTACGAGAAAGGATCGATGACATCCCCGTTCTCGTCGATAACTTTATCAAACAGTTTTGTCAAGAGAATGGCAAATCATCCATAAAGGTAGATTCTGCAACACTGACTCTGCTCAAAAAATATCGTTGGCCGGGAAACATCCGCGAATTAGGGAATATTGTGGAACGCTCCTGCCTGATGTGCCAAGGCGATACGATACTACCTACACATTTGTTCTTCGATGAGGAACTGCACCCAAACGAAAAAGAAGCTCCGCGTATGTCAGGAACCATCTATGAAATGGAAAAAGAACTCATCATGCAAACTCTAGAAGAAGTCAACGGTAACAAAACAAAAGCCGCCGATTCTCTGGGCATCAGTATCCGTACACTTCGCAACAAACTCAACGAGTACAATAGTAGCGATCCCTTGTAAACAGCCAAGCCCCCTAGGAAAAAACATTTGATAGCGAGTTTCTTGGGCTCTCTATCCCATTTGTCGGAATAGCAGATAAAAACCGCTAGGGCTATCCAGGCCCTATAGCAATGTATAGCAATCTGAGATTTTCCAGTTCCTCGATCCTTTCATTTTAAGCCCGTGATACTGTTCCCTCGCAAATCTATGTGTTCCGCCTGGGGGTTTTTAGGCAATCCCGGCATCCTTAAAATGTCACCTGTTAAGGGAATAAGGAAACCAGCTCCCGCAGCAATTAGAATTTCCCGAACCGTGACAGCGAAATTCTCCGGTCGGCCCAGGCGCTTTGGGTCATCCGTTAAGGAAGCAGGCGTTTTGGCAATACAAATCGGGAGTTTGTCATAACCGAGGGTTTCGATAGATTTCAGATCGCGTTCGGCTTTTGGGGTATATTTGATTTCTTCTGCCCCGTACATTTTGCTGGCGATCTTCCAAATCTTGGCCTTTACCTCTTCATTCCAGTCATATAGAGGACAAAAAGGCTGAGGATTTTTTTCAGAGTGAAGGATAACCTCCTTCGCAAGCTCAACTCCACCTTTCCCTCCTTCTTCAAAAACGTTACTCACGGCAAAAGGAACCTTAAGGGTGTTCATGCAATGTTTTCTAACCACTTCAATTTCTTCTGAATGATCTCCTGCGAAATGATTGAGGCATACTATTGGAGGTTCGCAAAATTGTTGGATGTTTTCTACATGACGGTCCAGGTTGGGCAATCCCTTTTGAACTGCATCTGGGTTGGATTTTTCAAGATCTTTTTTCTGGATGCCACCGTGAGACTTTAATGCTCTACAGGTTGCTACCAGAACCACTGCCGCCGTATCTAACCCCGCGCTTTGGCATTTAATATCGAAAAACTTTTCCGCACCAAGATCAAACCCAAAACCTGCCTCTGTGATGGCCCAATCTGAAAGCCCTAAGGCCATTTTTGTTGCCAATACTGAATTACACCCGTGCGCAATATTGGCAAACGGGCCTCCGTGGATAAGCGCCGGAACACCCTCGGTGGTTTGTACCAAATTAGGCAATAAAGCATCTTTCAAAAGCGCCATCATCGCTCCTGCAGTGTTGAGTGATTTTGCCGTGATGGGTTTTCCTTGATACGTAAAGGCGACTAAAATATTTTCCAGACGAGACTTAAGGTCTTCATAACTTTTTGAAAGACATAAAATAGCCATGATCTCGGAAGCAGCGGTGATATCAAATCCCGATTCACGCGGCACCCCTTGCATGACTCCACCCAGTCCGACAATGACATTGCGCAAGGCCCGGTCATTCATATCCAGAACTCGTCTCCAAAGAATGCGACGTGGATCTATATCGGAAAGACCTTTGTGATGAATCCGGTTATCCAACATTGCAGCCAAAAGATTGTGTGCTGAAGTGACGGCATGGAAATCTCCCGTAAAATGAAGATTAATATCTTCGACCGGCAACACCTGACTCATACCGCCACCGGTCGCTCCCCCCTTCATACCCAAGCAAGGGCCTAAAGAAGGTTCGCGCAAGGCTAAACAAACGGACTCCCCTAGTTGTGCCATGGCTTGACCCAGGCCAATGGTAGTTGTGGTTTTACCTTCCCCTGCTGCGGTGGGGGTAATGGCAGAAACTAGAATCAGTTTTCCTCTGGGTGGAAACTTATCCAAAACATCCAGTTGAATTTTGGCCTTATCAGTTCCATAAGGAAGCAAATCTGATTCAGCCAATCCTAGTTTTTTCGCAATTTTAAAGATCGGTTCCATAACCCACACAAGTATTGAACGGGGAAATTCCGCACTATTTTTCACACCACTATAAAAGGCTTCTAAGGTTTAGATCATTATAAGATCAAAAAATTCCATAAAGCCCTCCCTAATACTAAATATAAACAAATTACTGGAATATGCCAGTGATAGGGACTATCTATATATAAGGGAGTAAAGAATCACTAAAACCTGATATTGGGGGGGGGATATGCTAATTTCGCCGATAGATCAAAATAAAGAATCAGGTCCAGAAAACCAAGTAAGCCGAATTAATTCACCCTATTGGACTCTTCCAGTAAACGGAGGTTTGGGGGCTCAAAGATCTCGCTCTTTCCAACCCACCGAAGGTGTTGTTTTGAGAGTAAGGGATACGCGTATGATGGAACGCCGTAAAAATCTCACTAAATTCATGGAGCCGGAACGTCGTAAGAGTGAAAATCGAAAACATGACACTCGATGGAATACGGAGAGTCATCATATTATGGTGATTGCCGTCGAACGAAAAGTCGGTAACCCCGAACCCTGGAAGAATGGAGACCGTGTGTCAGTATTGCCTCTAACTCGAACACATTTGCCAAGGCCTCAAGAAAATATTTCTTCGTCTGATAACATTGAAAAAAACATTCCCCCCTTGCTAAGGAGAAATGATGAAAATTACGTAGTGCATTTGAGTGGAAAAAGTATTGTTAAGGGATAACTCTTAATAGAAAAGCTTTTAAAGTATTAATTGGATATGTTTAAAATCCTGAATAAATAAAATTTAGCTTCGCGATTAGCAATCAAATAATAAAGGTTTCGTTTTTTCCACATCCATTATGCAATCTTCAATAGCCATTTCTAAAATCAATATCTCTTAAAGTTTTGCAAAATAGTGAGCTGAGTATTAACATTTGGAAATAAGGCGATAACCTCCCTGAAAGCCAAAAATATGACGGAAAAACTTCCTCTCTACCCTATTTCTCCCAACTCTTCCTTCTCCTCCTCGTCAGCATAAGTCTTTATAAATAAAAGATTTTATGCGGTTTTTCCCTTCCCTGGCAGTCTATTTAAATAATGGTATGGAACTTGCTAACTTAAGACCAAACCGCCTCTAGTTACGGGTTTTATTAATAACTTAAGTTTAACTTTTCAAGGAAGGGTAGGATCATGGATTTTCTCACCAACATGAAAATCAGTTCATCGGGATTGAATGTGCAAAGAAAGCGCATGGAAGCGATTTCCAGCAATCTTGCTAACCTCGAAACTACCCGAACTCCGGAAGGTGGACCTTACCGCAGGAAAGACATTTTGGTGACCGCAGTTCCTATGGAAAGTGAATTCGGAAGTATTTTTAAAAACCAGTTGGGGGATCGACTAACAAAACCACAAATTACGGAAGTCGTAGAAGATCAAACAGAACCACGGCTGGTTTATAACCCAAAACATCCAGATGCAAATGATCTGGGATATGTGGCCATGCCAAATGTAGACCCAATGAAAGAGATGGTAAACATGGTTACCACGCAAAGATCATTTGAAGCAAATGTAACAGCAATCAACGCGTCCAAGGCAATGGCCACAAGAGCCATTGATCTGGGTCGATAATAAAAAAATAATATAAACCACAAAAACTAAATTCCCATGGATAACTTTCAGGATTTCTTAGGACAACTCGGCGAACGGTTTAACGAACTTTCCCAAGGTAAAAAAGTTGCAGCACTTTCCTTGGTAGCCTTGGCTTTGGCATCGCTACTTGTGATGTCTTTATGGCTGAAGGCACCTGATTTTCAACTTTTGTATGCGAACCTTTCACAAGAAGATGCTGGGGCAATTGTAGAAAAATTGAAAACCCAGAAAATTCCTTATGAGATTTCGAATGGTGGACGTACCATTCGTGTCGCTTCGAACATGATTCACGAAACCCGTTTACAACTTGCTGGCGAAGGGCTACCTGAAGGTTCTGATGTTGGACTGGAAATGTTTGAGGACACTCCTCTGGGGATGACAGATTTTATTCAAAAACTAAATTTCCAACGTGCTCTTCAAGGTGAGTTGACACGCACAATCAAAACCTTGGATGCCGTTGCCCAGGTTCGAGTTCATCTTGTTATTCCTAAGGACAATCTTTTCCGAAAAGAAAAACCAAAAGGTAAAGCCTCTATAACTTTGAAACTTAAATCTGGGCAGTCTCTTTCAGAAGAACAGATACAGGGAATTGTGCATTTGGTTTCTGCCAGTGTTGGGAGCATCGAAGCCTCCAACGTGGTTATCGTTGACGTGAAGGGAAATCTTTTGTCCGGTGGCAAAGAACTCTCAGAAGGGGCCATGATGTCCGCTTCTAATTTCAAACATAAACTACGCGTTCAAAAAGAATTACAAGCAAAGGTTATAAAGATGTTGGAAGACGCTTTAGGGCCTGGAAAAGTAATCGCCAAAATATCCACGGACTTGGATTTTGAACAGGTTGAACGAACCGAAGAAATTTTTGATCCGGATTCACAAGTGGTACGAAGCGAAAACCAAATTTCTGAAAACTCTGTAGGTGCTATCCCTCCGGGAGGAATCCCTGGAGTCCAGGCTCTCGTCCCATCTGGAGAGGATGCAGGAAGCGGAATCGGTCAAGCAGCGCAGAGAAATAAATCTAATGCTGTTTTTAATTACGAAATCAACAAAGTCGTTCGAAGGGTTTCTAAACCCGTCGGTGAAGTTGCTAAACTAAGTGTTGCCGTGATGATTGATGGAACTATGGTTGGCGATCCAGCTGAGTACCAACCTCGTACTCCAGAAGAGATGGCAAAATATCTGCAAATGGTTCAATCGGCTGTGGGTTACGACGCAGAGCGCGGCGATGTTGTTCAGGTTGAGAATATTCAATTTGACCATTCACAATTGGATAAAGAAAAAGCGGCAATTGAACGCGCAGAGCAGATTGACCTGGCAATGGAAGGCGGTAAACTGTTGGTAGGATTAATTTTCCTCATCATGTTCTTTACCCGAGTCATTCGCCCAATCATTACCTGGATGACGACAACAGTTGAAGTTGTCCCTGAAACCGAACACTTGGGAGCAGCTGATATTGACGCAGTGGATGAAGAGAAAAGAAGACTCACTGAAATGGCCACGGAAGCGGCCCATATCAGAGAATCGGTAACTGAGTTTGTCACCAATGATCCAAAATACACAGCGGGTGTTATCCGAAAATGGATGCGAGAAAAAGACCCTGCTGCTAAATAACAATTGAGGCTTGGAAAATTATGAGTAGAAAGTTTTTAGGTGCAGAAAAAGCCGCTATACTATTGATGAACCTTGGAGAAGAAAAAGCCGCCCAGGTTCTGGCAAACATGGATGAGCGGGAAATTCAAACCATCGGTAATTACATGTCATCCCTAGGAAATGTTGATATGAAGGTAATGGACTCGGTCAATAAAGATTTTTATAATCTACTGGAATCGGGGACATCCGGTTTGGGAAAAGCTGGGACGGATTTCCTTAAGTCTGCGCTGCATCAGGCATTGGACCCTATCAAGGCAACAGAAATATTAGACAATATAACTTCGCCGGGTGAAGAAATAGGTGGCGGCCTGGAGACGATTCGCCTTCTTGAACCTGAAGTTATCGCTGGTTTCATTGAAAATGAGCATCCACAAACGGCTGCAATTATTCTAGCGCATTTGGAACCGGACGTGGCCAGCCAGACTGTAAAAAAAGTATCTGAAAGCAAACGAATGGAAATTGTCCACCGATTGGCCACTCTGGAAAGAGTTTCCCCACAAGTTCTAAGAGAACTGGATGATGCCCTACAAACAGAGTTTAAATATTCTGGAACTATTTCTGGAAACAAGTTAGGCGGGAAAACAGTTGCCGCCAGATTGATGGGTGCTATGGATAGAGCCACGGAAACTATGATCCTCTCTTCCATGGAAGAGATCGACCCGGATATGGCAAATGAAATTCGCGAACTGAGGTTTACATTTGAAGATATTCAGAAAGTTGAGGATGAAGGTATCCGACTTATATTAAGAGATGTCAGTAGTGAGGATTTACTAGTTGCTCTTAAGACTGCGTCTGATGAACTAAAAATAAAAATACTTTCTAACATGTCTGATCGTGCTGCACATATGTTGCAAGAAGACTTGGAGCTGCTTGGGCCAACTAAAATAAGCGCGGTCGAAAAAGCACAACAAAAGATTGTTTCCATCTGCAAGCATCTTGAAGAGTCTGGAGCTATTGTGATGGGTCGAGGTGAAGCCCTTGTCTGATATACGCGAACAATTTATAGCCAGTGACCTGCAGCCAAAAGGTGCAAAGGAAACTGCTGCAATTTCAGAAGAGCGTTCCTTTCAATTCGATGAATTGACGATCCAGAACCCATCTATTCGGCGAGGTTTCGCATACGATTCTGAACAAGCTCGAAACTTCGACCAATCAAATGTAGACAAAGCAAAAGTGGGTGTGATGCAATTGCTTCAAGATGCTATGGACAAGGCAAAAAAGCAGGTCGGCGAGCTTAAAACGAATGCCAGGAAACAGGGATATGATACAGGTTTCGAGGGAGGATTTAATAAAGGAAAAGAAGCCGCCAAAGAAGAATTCAGTCCCGTTTTGGAAAGTACCCAAAAATTGGTTGAAGAATTATCAGGATTCCGAAAGGAGATGTATGACAAGCTTGAAAGGGAAATGATTGAAATGGTCATCGCCCTTACCAAGAAAGTCATCCACTTTGAATTTTCTACACGCGAGGATGCCGTTCAGGATATGATTCGACTGGCGGTCCAGTCTGTTTTGGATCGGGAGTCCATGGTTATTAAAATCCATCCCACCGACAAGGAATACGCTGAAAGTTTTCGACCTGAATTGCACCATACGTTCAGTGAAATAAAAAATATCACCTTTGTCGCACATTCTGGAATCGCGCGTGGGGGTTGTGTTGTCGAAACTAATTTTGGTGTGATTGATGCGCGAATTGAAAAACTGGAAGAACAGATTGACCGTATTCTTAACCTTGCTCCAGCACAACCGGATAACTTGATTGCAGCTTCCGAGGCTTCGGTTATTGAAGTACCACCAGTTGACGAAGAACCCGTAGTTGAAGAACCGGAGATTCAGGACGATCAATCACCGGAAGAAGAATCAGATAGCGACGACTTTAAAGAAAGCCAGGATTAAGAAAATGGAAGCAACTATTGATTTAAAAAAATACAGTTCCTTCATAGAAAAAACGGACTTTGTCAAAAAAACCGGGCGCGTCAATCGTATTATTGGTCTGGTTCTCGAAGGAGATGGTCCTGCTGTTTCGGTTGGAAGCATTTGTACCATTTATCCCAATAACCGACCGCCTATTCAGGCTCAGGTTGTAGGGTTTCGAGATAAAAGTACTTTGCTCATGCCACTAGGAGATATCATTGGTATCGAGCCCGGTAGCATTATTGAATCGATGGAGGAGTACCCTACTTTTAAAGTGGGTAATGCTCTTATCGGCAGAATCATTGATGGCAATGGACTGCCTATAGATGGAAAAGGTCCAATTCCTACCACTACAGAATATCCTTTAATGGGTACACCGATCAATCCGCTGGAAAGAAAAAGATTGAAGGAGCCTCTGGATGTAGGAATTAAATCTATCAATGGTCTTCTTTCTTTTGCCAAAGGGCAGAGAGTAGGAATTCTGGCAGGAACTGGCGTTGGTAAATCGGTTCTAATGGGAATGATCGCTAGAAATACAAGTGCTGATATAAATGTGATCGCATTGATCGGAGAAAGAGGAAGGGAAGTAAAGGAGTTCATCGATGAAAATCTAGGCGAAGAGGGACTGAAACGTTCTATCATAATTGCAGCAGCTTCAGATCAGCCACCTCTGGTTAGGCTGCGCGGAGCATTCATAGCAACTACCATTGCAGAATATTTTAGAGATCAAGGTCAGGATGTGATGTTGATGATGGATTCTGTTACTCGCTTCGCTCTGGCACAAAGAGAAATTGGTCTTTCAGTTGGGGAACCACCAACCACCCGCGGTTTTACACCTTCCGTTTTTTCTATGCTACCAAAACTCCTAGAGCGTGCCGGAACTTCATCCAGCGAAGGATCGATCACAGGGCTCTATACCGTTTTAGTTGAAGGAGATGACTTGAGCGAACCCATTTCCGATGCGGTTCGTGCTATTCTCGATGGGCATATTGTTTTGACTCGGGAATTGGCAGCGCACAATCACTACCCCGCAATTGACATTCTCAATAGTGTAAGCCGTTTAATGATTGATGTGGTGACCAAGGAGCATCAGGAATTTTCCATGAAGTTTAAGGATTTTCTGGCGACCTATAAAGCTGCAGAGGACCTAATCAATATTGGCGCGTACACTAAAGGAAGTAACCCTAAAATTGATATGGCCATCCATAAATATGACCAAATGATTCCGTATCTCAGACAGGGAATGTTCGAGAACTTTGATTGGCGGGCTAGCCTGGATGAGTTAAAAAGAATTATGGAGGCTTAAAATTGAGTTTTCGATTTGAAACAATTCTCAGACTGAACAAAAACAAAGAAGATCTACTGCAAAGAGATATGGGGCAGATCAATGCCATGATCCAAAAGCAGAAGGACAGCCAAAACTTCATGCGGGAAGTTACGGAGAATAAAAAAGAAGAGTTAAACCAGAAAAAGCGACAAGGCATTGATGTCAACACAATGATCCTTTATGATAATTTTTTTCGTGGAACTCAGGTACATAAAACCCGACAGGACACAATCATTTCAGAAATCAATCTCAAGCTTGAAGCAAAACGCGAAGAGGTGGTTGAGGCAATGCGAAAACGGAAGACTCTGGAAATATTGAAGGACCGCAACACATTGAAAGAAAGAAAACTCCGAGAAAAAAAGGACTTTGCCATTCAAGATGAAAATGCTTCAAATTTATGGGGAAGAAAAGGACTTTAATATGAAAAATAAAATTTTTTTCATTTTTATAGTAACAGCCGTTTCTTTTCTTGTTGGAAAAGCTTTTGATTCTCAGCAAACAGGTATCGCCTACGCTCAGGTCAAAATGCTTGATGGGAAGACAGAAGAGAAACGAAACACCACAGACGAACCAATATTGGAAGAAGAAAAAAAGGTAGAACTTCCTACCAAGATGCCTGCTGTAAACCCTGAAACATTTCGAATGATTGAAACGATTGAAAAAAAAAATCGCGAACTGAAGCGCCGGGAAGAAGAATTGCGCATTAAAGAACTCAGAATAAAAGCCATTGAAGCAAAGGTCAGCAAGGATCTCGAAAAAATTGAAAAGGGCATTTCAGAATCAAAACAACAACTTGGAATGCAAGATGAGAAAACAAAGGAAAATGTGGAGGCCTTGATCAAAGTTTACTCCAGTATGAAACCTGAAGAGGCCGCTAGTCTAATTGAAGCGATTGATGACGACCTAGCTCTGAAAATCGTAGGAGGAATGAAAAGCAAGATCGCGGGCAAGGTACTCAGCAAACTAGATGTGAAAGTCGCCAAACGAATTAGCGAAACCCTCGCCGGAAAAAAAATGAAAGACGATAAGATGATGATGAAAGACAATAAAATGATGAAAAGCGAGGATAAAAAATAAGGTGCGGTAGAATTAATCTTTACTAGAATCCGCTTCTTCCTCTGCAGCTGGATGCGTCATTCCAAAAGAAATAATCATTTTCAAACCTTCCTCAACTGACATTTTAAGTGGCTGGGTTTCTTTTTCTGGCAACATGAAAAGGAATCCGGTGGTCGGATTAGGCGATGTCGGCACAAAAACATTCAGCATTTTTTCACCATTAGTGATCCCTCCCGGAGTATCACAACAAACAATCCCCAAAGTTTTTAAGGGTTCTCTTGGATAAGTAATAAGAACCATCTTCTCGAAGGTGGATTTTTCTGCTAAAGAAACTGTGTCGACTACTTTTTTGATACTGGCATATATGACACGGACGACCGGAATGTTATGCAGAACCCTCTCTCCTAGAGCAACCACTTTTTTCCCGATAAAGTTGGTTCCGACAAACCCCACCCCAAAAATAAAAATAGCCAGGAATAAAAATCCCATACCAGGAATATGCCACTCATCCATTAGTTTGAGGTTCTGAGGCCCCAAAACTCCAACGATGACAGGCTCCATTGCCTTATCAACACGGGTAATGACAAACGATAAGATTATGTATGTCAATGCAGCAGGCACAGTAACCAGAAGTCCCGCGATTAAATTTTTCTTTAGGGCTTTTTTAAACATTACGTTCAATCAACATATAATTTGCGAGAATTTCGATATTTATCTTAAAGATTTTATATGTTCTTTAACTTCCTGAACCAATGAAGGGTGGCTGGTTGATCCAAGTTTTGCAAATTCCTGATAAAAATGGATGGCTGACTTCTTATTACCAATTTCTTCGTATAAAACTGCCATATTATAATGGGTCCCTGCGTGGCTCGCACCCAATTTCAATGCCTGCTTTAATATAGCCTCAGCCTTTTCCAATTGACCGAGCTTTTTAAAAACCACAGCAAGATTATTCAATGCCTCCAGATTCTGAGGATCTATCTTTATGGCTTTCTGATAATTTCGAATGGCGCTGGAAAATTCTTCTTTCGCATAGTATACCACGCCGATATTGTTATAGGGTTTTGCGTAATTGGGATTCAAATAGACAGCTCTCAGGAATTCTTCAATTGCACGGTCATATTTTTTTAACTCTTTGTAAATAACCCCCATATTATTGTAAATATCAGCATTGTCCGGGCTGAGCTCAGCCGCTTTAGAGTAATTTGACAAAGCCTTATCCCAAGATTTGGATTGCTGATAAAATATTGCTCTGTTGAAATAATAATCGCTGTTTGCAAAAATTTTCGGTTCCGGAGTGGCAGGAAACGTTACCTTCTTTTGTTTTTTAGGTAGAGACGCAACCTGCTCCCTTGCTTGTCTTTTTATTTTTTTAGCCGCAATTTTTTTGATCTTCTTTTTTACAAGAGGTTGGG